>JAKITW010000081.1 GCA_021647905.1 Desulfobacterales bacterium
GCCCCTGCTCCAGGAATCCGTTGCGAACAATGGTGTCCGCGGTATAGCCGCTCAGAAACAACGTCTTGATATCGGGCCGTTCAGCCCTTATCTCGTCATAGGCCGCCCGGCCGCCCTTGTTCGGCATGATCGCGTCAAGGATCAGCAGGTCTATCCGGTCCCGGTTCTCCCGGAACCTCTGCACTGCTTCTAATCCGTCCACCGCCTCGATCACCGTGTAGCCTTGTCCCTCAAGGATCTGCCTGGTCACCGCTCGCAGTTGCTCGTCGTCCTCGGCCAGGAGCAGGGTCTCGCTCCCGGAGGCCGCGCCTTCCACCACCACCGGCGCCACCACCGGCGCCACCACCGGCGCCTCTTGCCGCTCTTCTCCGTCCATGGGCAGATAGATCGTTATGGTCGTCCCCTTGCCCGGCTCGCTGTACACATTGATAAACCCCTTGTGCTGCTTGATGATCCCGTAGGTCATCGCCAGCCCCAGCCCGGTGCCCTTGTCCACCTCCTTGGTGGTAAAAAATGGCTCAAAGATCTTCTTGCGGGTCTCTTGATCCATGCCCTGGCCGGTGTCGGAAACAGAGACAACCGCATAGCGGCCCGCCTTGCCGTAGCCGTGCATCTGGATATACTCCTCGTCCATCTCCACTGCATCGGTTTTCAGGATCAATTTCCCGCCCCCGGGCATCGCATCCCGGGCATTGGTGGCCAGGTTCATCAGGACCTGCTCGATCTGGATGCTGTCCGCCCTCACCACCGGATCCTTGCCGGTCAGCACCGTCCTGATCTCGATATCCTCGCCAATGATCCTGGAAATGAGTTTCTCCACCCGCTCGACCAGCAGGTTCAACCTGACCGGCCCTGGATGCATGACCTGTTTCCGGCTGAAGGCGAGCAGGCTTGAGATGAGCTTGGCGGCCCGGTCGGCCGAGGAAAGAATCTTTTCAACTATCTGTTGCTGTTTCTCGTCGAGCGGCTGCATCAGCAGCACATGGCCGTAGTTGATGATCGCGGCCAGGATGTTGTTGAAGTCATGGGCAACCCCGCCGGCAAGCCGGCCCACCGCCTCCATCTTCTGGGCCTGCCGCAGTTGTGCCTCCAGTTTCTTCCGCTCGGTGATATCATTGATGACCTCGATTACCGAAACGACCCTCCCCTCTTCTTTCATCGGGTAGGACCTGATCTCCACATAAACGGGGTTGCCGTCCGTATCGTAATGGGTGTGCAGGACCACATGGGACTCGCCGGTCTCAAAGGTCTTTTTGGCGGCGCATTCCTCGCCCATCTCGTAACATGGTCGGTCGATCTGGTGGGAGACCTCGTAGCAATATCGACCTGTCACTTCCGCGCATTCTATCTTAACCTGCTCGCAATAGGCCCTGTTCGCATTGAAAATCCGGTACTCGGGATCAATGACGATGAGCCCCTCGCCAATGCTTTCCAGCAGGCTGGTTACAAAAAGCTCATACTTCCTGCGCTCGGTGACGTCCCGGCCGATTCCGGTTATCCCGTAGATATCGCCCTTTTCATCCCGCAGGCTCGATCCGGTGAAATAATAGGCCAGCATCTGGCCGCTCTTTGTAACTATTCTGAGATAAACCTCGTTGTATCCCTTTTCAATCATTGCTGAAATCGCGGCCGATGACTTTTCGACATCTTCCGCCGGAAAGATGTCAAGGACCGACATCCCGGCGATCTCTTCCGCTGTATAGCCGGTTACCCTTTCCAGTGTTTTGTTCCATACCGTAAAACGATGCTCCAGATCCAGGGCAAAGAATATATCAGGTAAGGTATTTACGGTATCCACGAACTTCTGTTGCTCGACCCTTAATTTTTCCTCGTTCAGCTTGTGCTCGGTAACGTCGTCAAAGATCGCCACGATATCGCCGGAGGGCAGTTTATAAACATAATTTTTATACCAGGCCACCAGGCGCTGGTCCCTGTACAGGGCAGCGGGGTGATGCTCTGATTTTCCGCTTTGCCATACCCTTTGAAATACGTCAAAAAGCCCGAAATCCTTTATTCCGGGGAATATCTCGGTTATCTTTCTGCCAATCACATCTTTTTTATTGGACGCGGTCAACCGCGTGCCAGCGGCATTCATATCCCTCAGGACAAAATCCGACCCATCCGCCACAACGGAACAGACCGCCACCCCGCTGCTCATGTTGTCAAACAGCTCCCTGAACCTCGTCTCGCTCTGCCGGAGCAGTTCCACCGCCTGCTGGCGGTTCACCCATGCCCTTGCCAGGAACAAGGCGCCGAAAAAGACAAAAACCAGCACCACCGCGTCAAGGAGCAGGAGTTGGCCTAAAAGCAGGCGCGAATTCGCATACAGCGCGGCCAACGGTACCCGGCTGACAAGCTTCCAGTAATACTCCCGGGCGGACAGCAACCCGCGGCTCGGCGCAAACGGCCGGTCCGAGCCGGTGCTCGACACCTGGTCTTCGGACAGGGGGCGCACGGTTACAAATGAAGTTAAACCAGCGGCAGTAATAAACTGGCCGCTCTCCGCGCCGTTTATCCGCTGCCAGTCGTCGGCAAAGGCGTTTTTAAACGAGCGCTCCTGCCGCTCTTCATACATGAACCCCCACTCGTTGTCAGGCTCAGGCCCGATGAGCCAGTATCCGTCGGAGTTGATAAACATCAGCCGGCCCATGCCCTCGTCGATGGGATACTCCCTGATTTTATCAAGCAGCCTTGAGCCGAAATAGTTAAGGAGCAACACCCCCCGCTTCCGGCCCTGATCGTCAAAAACCGGGGTCCCGAAACGGATCATCGGTTTCAACGGGGTCTCAATCTCGCCCTTTTCAATGTTCAGGTCAAACGGGGAGACATAGACCTCGCCCTGACCAAGCTGAAAGGTGTCCTTGAAATAATAACGCTCGCCCTTGAACTGGAGTTCGCTCCGGTCCACGATCAGCGGCTCGCCGTTATTGAAGTTGATCCTGATCATCTCCATACCGGTCTCGTCCAGAAAACGGATCTGGTCATATAACCCCTTGTCATATGAGAGCCGGCGAAAATCCTCGGCCAGGTCATCCCGGGCCGGCGAGGCGCCGTTCTGCTGAAGAAATCTTTTCAGCTCCACCTCCCCGCTCAGATACTTCAGGTCTGATATCACCGAGTCGAAATCAGTGGCGATTGTTCCTTTTATTGCGGACAGCACCCCGGCCTGGTGGAGTTTGATCAGCCTGATTTCGTTTTTAACATCCAGGTGATGGATCACCGCGGTGATAATTATGATAATTGCCAGGAATGGCAAAAAAAGCAGAAGAAAACGCTGCCGGATTTTCCTTTTCAATATCCGGGCGGGCAACTTGTCTTTCATTGCGGCTTTCCTTGGTTATATCTTGATCAGGGGTGCAGGGTGCAGGGGTCACTCACGACTCGGCATGCTTGCGGTATATTTTCTCGAAATCCGGGGCCAGGGCCTTAAACGCCGCCAGGATATCGGGATCAAAATGTCCGGGCTCGGTCCGGCCGTCGCCCTTGGTGATGATCCCGAAGGCCTCCTGGTGGGTCAACGCGGGCTTGTACGGCCTCTTGCTCATCAGGGCGTCATACACGTCGCAGATCATTACAATCCTGCCCTCGATCGGGATTCCCTCGCCCTTCAGACCGTTGGGATAGCCGGTGCCGTCCCACCTCTCGTGATGATTCAAGGCAATCGATGCCGCCATCTGCAGCAGAACATGGTCCGAGCCGGCCAGCATTTGCGCGCCGAACACAGTATGTTTCTTAATGGTCTCGAACTCCTCTTTCGTAAGGGCGCCCGGTTTCAACAAGATCCCGTCTGGTATGGCCACCTTACCGATATCATGGAGTAAACTTGCATAGGTTATGGTATTGACAAACTCTTCCGGCATCTTGAGGTGTTGGGCAATTGCCTCGGAATAGTCCCCTATTCTTACTATGTGAAAACCGGTATCAGCGTCCCGGTACTCGGCAACCGTGGTCAGGCGCAGGATCGTCTCCTTGTTCAGGGCATCGATTTTTGCAAAGGCGGCCCGCAACTCCTCGGTCCTCCTTGCCACTGTCTCTTCAAGCTCATGCTTGTAATTCTTCTCCAGCCGTATAAGCCTGCTGTAATCAATCGCCCTTGTTATCGTATGGAGGAGATACTCCGGCTTGAACGGCTTGGAGATAAAGTCAAAGGCCCCTTTTTTAACCGCATCGATCGCCAGTTCCAGCTCCGCATAGGCGGTCATCAGGATTACCGGTATCTCGTTGTTGACGCCGTGGATCTGCTCAAGGAGTTCAAGCCCCGAGACCCCGGGCATCTTGATGTCGGTCAGCACCACATCAAACTCCTGCTCCCTGACCAGGGCCATGGCCTGCTCGGCGTCTTCACAACCGGTTACGCGGTAGCCGATCCCTTTAAGCAAGAAGGAAACCGAGTCAAGCATATTGGGATCATCGTCAACAACAAGGACCCTATGATTCATTTTTTCATTTCCATCATTCATCCAGAATTCCCCTGATTTTTTTTAACAGCTTGGCCGGGGCCACCGGTTTTGAGATAAAATTCAACCCCTGTTCCAGAAACCCGTTCCTGACAATGGTATCCGTGGTATAGCCGCTCAGGAACAACACCTTGATACCGGGCCGTTCAGTCCTTATCTCGTCATAGGCCGCCCGGCCGCCCTTGTTCGGCATGATCGCGTCAAGGACCAGCAGGTCTATCCGGTCCCGGTTCTCGCGGAACCTCTCCACCACCTCTTGTCCGTCCGCCGCCTCGATCACCGTGTAGCCGTGTCCCGCCAGGATCTGCATGGTGACCGCCCGGAGTTCCTCGTCGTCCTCGGCCAGGAGCACGGTCTCTCCCCCTGTTGCCGGGGAATCCGCGGGCAACGGCGCCTCGGTCTCTTGCCGCTCTTCTCCGCCGGCAGGCAAATAGATCTTTATGCTCGTCCCGTTGCCCGGCTCGCTGTACACATTGATAAAGCCGCCATGCTGCTTGATGATCCCGTATGACATCGCCATTCCCAGTCCAGTGCCCTTGTCCACTTCCTTGGTGGTGAAGAACGGCTCGAAGATCTTCTTCCGGGTATCTTCATCCATGCCGCGGCCGGTGTCGGAGACAGAGATAACCGCATAGCGGCCCGCCTTGCCGTAGCCGTGCATCCGGATATACTCCTCGTCCATCTCGACCTCATCGGTCTCCAGGGTCAATTCTCCGCCCCCGGGCATCGCATCCCGGGCGTTGGTGGCCAGGTTCAGCAGGACCTGCTCGATCTGGGTGCTGTCCGCCATTATCACCGGGTCCTTGCCGGTGGACACCGTCCTGACCGCAATCTGTTCGCCGATAATCCGGGAGATGAGTTTCTCCACCCGCCCGACAAGCTCGTTCGGCCTTACCGGCACGGCCTGCATCACCTGTTTCCGGCTGAAGGCGAGCAGACTGGTGGTGAGCCTGGCGCCCCGGTCGGCCGAGGAGAGAATCTTTTCAACTATCCGGTGCTGTTCCTCGCTGACCGGCTTCATCAGCATCACATGGCCGTAGTTGATGATCACCGCCAGGATGTTGTTGAAGTCATGGGCAACCCCGCCGGCCAGCTGGCCCACCGCCTCCATCTTCTGGGCCTGCTGCAGTTGCGCCTCCAGTTTCTTCCGCTCGGTGATGTCCTCTCCCGAACTCAAGGTGCCGACAACCTCTCCGGAATCGTCTCGCAACAGGCTGTTGTGCCAGAGGATGCGTATCCGCTCGCCGCTATTGTTCAGAACCGGACTCTCATAATATTCATTCCGCCCAAGGACCCCGGCCATCAACCCGCTGAACACTGCCCTGGCCTCATCCCGGGCCGCCTCGGGCAGAAAATTATCAAACCAGTCCCTGCCGATGATATCTTCCCTGGGGTATCCCAGGACGTCGCAGCCCTTTTTATTGATAAGATTCACCGTTCCGGCCGGACCCAGGGCCAGCAGGATTGCCCCGGCAATGTTCAGATAATGTTCAGCCCGGTCCCGTTCCCCCTTCAGCGCCTTTTCGATCTTTTCCCGCTCAATGATCTCTCTCTGCAGCCGTTCATTGGTGTTCTTCAATTTTTCAGTGCGTCTCCGAACGGTTTCTTCCAGGTTGTCCCGCGCCTCCTCCAGCAACATTCTCTGCCGGTACATGGCAAGGTAGACAGACACCTTGCCGAGCAGAACCCGCGGATTAAACGGTTTGGTAATAAAGTCAACCGCGCCCGTTTCTATCCCCTTTACCAGGTAATAATCCTCGAAAAATATGGCGGAGATGAAGATCACCGGCAGATAACGGGTCCGCTTTTGCCGCCGCATCAAGGAGACCGTTTCAAACCCGTCCATGTCCGGCATCTGGACATCGACAAGGGCCAGGGCGAAATCATGGTCAAGGGTCTTTGCCAGGGCCTCGCGGCCCGATGTTGCGCGGATGATCTCCGCGTCAAGCCCGGCAAAAACCTTTTCAAGGGCGACAAGATTCTCCACCCTGTCGTCAACGATGAGTATTTTAGCGGATTGCTTCATTTTTTTCCCTGGTTGCCGCGTGTGGTTTGCCGCCGGCCCCGGATGCTCGACCGGTGGTCGCGCCACCCTGCGCGTGGTTACGCGGATCTTACCGGTAAAGCCATACCCGCAGAATGTTCAGCAGCCGGTTTATGTCCACCGGCTTGGAGATGTAATCGGTGGCGCCCGCATCCATGCACTTTTCCCGGTCCGCTTTCATTGCCTTTGCAGTGACCGCGATGACCGGCAGGTCCTTGAACCTGGGCTGGGCCCTTATTCGGTCCATCACCTCGTAGCCGTCCATCACCGGCATCATTATATCCAGCAACACCAGGTCGATGCCCGGCTCTTTGTCCAGGATTGCCAGGGCCTTCTCCCCGTCAACGGCCTTGAAGACCTCCATGCCCCTGTGCTCAAGCACCTTTGAGAGGGCAAGAATGTTACGCATGTCGTCGTCGGCCACAAGCACCTTCTTGCCGGTGAAATGCTCCTCCATGTCATACAGACTCTTGATCATCTCCCTTTTCCGTTCAGGGAGATTCTCCACCACCCGGTGGAGAAAGAGCGCGGTCTCGTCAAGGAGCCGCTCTTCTGATTTTTCCCCCTTGACAATGACCGACAAGGCATATCTCTTGAGTTTGTACTCCTCCTCCCGGGTAAGCTCCCGGCCG
The DNA here is from genome assembly GCA_021647905.1 of Desulfobacterales bacterium. Taxonomy (NCBI): domain Bacteria; kingdom Pseudomonadati; phylum Thermodesulfobacteriota; class Desulfobacteria; order Desulfobacterales; species Desulfobacterales bacterium. Next base: position 7,134 of record JAKITW010000081.1, read on the forward strand.
GTGTAAACAATCACCGGCGGCATGATTTCGACCTCGGAATGGAGCCTTTCAAGAAATTCGAACCCGCTCATCCCGCTGAGATTAAGGTCAAGGATGATGCAGTCGAACCGGGTCGTGGACAGCTTTTCCAGGGCCTCCTCGCCGCTGTCCACCGCCACGGTCTCGATGTCCTGGTCGCCGATGAGTTTAATTATATTGTTTCTGACCACCTCCTCATCCTCGATCACCAGCAGCACCTTGTCCTTTTCTTCGATACTCTCCCGGTCATCGTCAATGGAAGGGGCGGGCAGTGGAGACCCGGGCGCCCCGGCCGCCGCTCCGGCCGGGACCGGCGGTGCCGGGGTAAACCCCACCGGCAGATACACGGTAAACGCCGCCCCCGGGCCGGTCCCGCTCTCAAGCTGTATCTCCCCGCCCAGAAGCCTGGCAAGCTCCCGGGAAATGGAGAGCCCGAGTCCCGTGCCCCCGTATTTGCGCGCAGTGCCGCCGTCCACCTGCTGGAAGGCCTCGAATATCTCCAGACGCTTGTCCCCGGGTATGCCCGGCCCGGTATCAGCCACGGTGACCGCAATGCACTTTTCAGGGGCAAGCGCGCTCCTTGAAAGGTCGGTATCAGGCCCGGGTTTGTGGAACCGGACCGTTACCCCGCCTTTTTCCGTGAATTTTATCGCGTTTGAGACCAGGTTCTTTATTATCTGGTCCAGCCGCTGGGGGTCGGTCTTTATTGACCGGGGCAGCCCCTTGTCCGTCTTTACCTCAAGCTTAAGCCCGGCTTCCTCTGCCAGGTGTTTGAAATTAGCATGAACACTGTCTGCTATATCGGAAAATTCAACCTCTTCAACGTTGAGCGTCATCTTGCCTGCCTCCACCTTTGCCAGGTCGAGTATCTCGTTGATGAGTTTCAGGAGATCCTTGCCGCTGTTATATACGATGGCCGCCGCCTCGAGCTGGTCATCGTTCAGGTTGCCTTCCTTGTTTGCGGCAAGGTCCTGCGCAAGTATCAGCAGGCTGTTGAGCGGGGTGCGAAGTTCATGGGACATGTTGGCAAGGAACTCCGACTTGTACCTGCTGGTGGTCGCCAGTTCCTCCGCCTTCCGCTCAAGGTCCATTTTGATCCGCCGCAAGACCCGGTTTTTCTCGGCCAGTTCATCCTGCTGGGCCTCAAGCACCTGTGTCTTTTCCTCAAGTTCCTTGTTTATGAGCTGAAGTTCATTCTGCTGGCTCTTCAACTCCTCCTCGGATGCCATAAGTCTCTGGGTCTGCTCCTCAAGCTCTTCATTGGAAGACCTGAGTTCTTCCTGCTGCACCTCAAGCTCTTCCGCCTGTAACCGGGTGTTTTCCAGAAGTTCCCTGGTCATGTCACGGGAACGGGCCGAGTTTATTGCTATGGCGACACTGTCCATCACAAAATCAAGAAACTCCAGTTCAGTGTCTGAAAATTTTCTAAAAGCGCCGAGTTCCATCACCCCGACCACCTGGTCCTCATGAATAAAAGGAACAACAACTATATTCGCCGCCACGGCCTCGCCCGCCGCTGAACGGATACGCATATAGTCTTCCGGGATATCGGTAAGGGATATCATCTTTTTCGAATGCGCGGCCTGGCCCACCAGGCCTTCCTTAATCCCGAACCTCTCGTTGAAATCCCCGGGCCGGTCAAAGGCATAACCGCCGGTCAGGTCAAGCGCGGCTCCTTCCCTGTCCAGCACATATAATGCGCCTGTTTTCGCGTCCAGATATTCGACCAGGAACCTGATGACATTATCCGCCAGCACGCCAATCTCAAGATCACCGCTCATTTCCCCGCTTAATTCGTTCTGGCCCGTCTTGATCCAGTCCCGCCTTTTGGCGTCCGCGGTCAGCTTGCGCAGGGAATCCGTCATCTCGTTGATCGAACGGCCCAGTCCCCCCACTTCGTCGTTCTGGCTTATCTTGATCGGACGTTCAAAGTTGCCCCTGGCTATCTCCTTGACGCCCTTGACCATCTCATTGATGGGGACCGTAATGCTTCTGGTGATTAAAACGGCCACGGTGATGCTTAGCAGGAATATCATTCCAGTGATAATGAGCGTGAACATCAGCACCCGTTCCCTGGTGGCCTGGGCGCTTTTGTAGAAACTCGCGCCCTTCTTGTTGGCAAAATCTATCATCGCGTTTATATCGACCAGCAGGTGCTCAATATACCTTGCCCCCATTCCCTTGGTGATATCCGCGGCCGCTTGCCTCTCCCCCTTGACCATCAACCGGATCACCTTGTCCCTGATCACCTTCCAGCCGGTAAACTCCTTGAGTGATTCCTTAACCACCTGCTTGTTACCCGGGAACCTGTCAAGGACAATATTGAACAATTCAACGGTCTCTTTTTCGCGGGCATCAACAATTGCCGCCGCGGCCCTTATCCCATCGATATTGTTTGCCAGGGCAACATCCTTCATGGAACGGTGCATGGCGGTTATGTTCATCCTTATATCCCTGACCGCATTGCCGACCGTCATGGAGTGATCGTAAAGATCCCTGGTCAGGCCGGCCAGTTTCTGCATCGCATTGATGGATACAAAGCCGGCGATCAGGGCCAGGACTATTACAAATAAAAACCCACCGCCCAGCCGCCATCCGATATTAAGGTTGCCGATCTTCATCATCCACCTCCATCCAGACGTTATTCAAGCGATCCGTTACCATCCCGCGGCCGTCTTTTTTCTGGTAGATCTTTTCTTTTTTTGAAAAAGATTTGAAGTTTTCAGCCACCCCGGAAAACCGGATGCTCTCCTTGGCCCCCAGGCATAAAAAGCCGTTGTGGATCAGGCTGTCGTTCAGCAGACCGAGAACCCGGTTCTGGAGCCTTTTATCAAAGTAGATAAGAACGTTCCGGCACAGTACCAGGTGCATCTCCCCAAAGACCGAGTCCGAGATCAGGTTGTAATTGGCAAAGACGATGTTCTTCTTCAACTCCTTGTTCATTATTGCGGAGTCGTACCTGGCCAGGTAGTAATCCGAAAACGACGACCTGCCGCCCGCCTCCAGGTAGTTACGGGTAAATTCCTTTATCCTTTCAATGGAGAATATTCCCTTTTTCGCCCGGTCAAGGGCCTCCTCGTTGAAGTCCGTGGCATATATCCGGGCCCGGTCATAAAGCCCCTCTTCCCGCAGCAGAATCGCCATGGAGTAGGCCTCTTCTCCGGCGGCGCAGCCTGCTGTCCAGATCTTGACAAAAGGGAATGTCTTCAACATCGGCACCACCTTGTTTCTGATGGCCTTGAAGACAAAGGGGTCCCTGAACATCTCGCTCACGGTGATACAGAGGGTGTAGAAGAACGACTCAAAAAATGATTTGTCATGGATGATCCGCGGAATCAGCTCGGATATCCGCGCGACATCCGTTTTGCCGAGAAAATACTCGGTCCTTCTTCTGAACGAGGCCTTGGCGTAGTGACGGAAATCGTAGCCGTACCGCCTGAGGATCGCCTCCTTGAGGACTTCAAGTTCAATATCTTCAAGATCGGTCTTGTTCAAGCTCATCGTCCGGGCCACCTGCGATAACGGCTCGGGGAAGCGCACCTGTTGCGCCCCCGGTGAACGGTTATGGGAAAAATAGAAGATTAAAGACAACAACGACAAATCGAGCCGGAGCCGGAGCCGGTGCCAGGGCGGAAACGAAAAACCAGGAAAGGATCGCTGGTACTTCGAGGGGTTGGGCGCCGCCATGCCTTGTTGCGCCCTACCAGGGTACCCGGGTGGAGAGAAAGGGCGATCATTGAAAACAGGCCCCTTCCTGACAAGAACCGGCTCAATTTGATCCTACCATAAGTTCGTAACGGGCTTTGGGAACCTTGTCAACAAAAAGTCCGCCCGCTGACAGGATGTTATCCATGGGTCCGGCCCTGGCAGCGGGCTGAAATCCATCGACAAAACCGAGCCCCAGCCGGTTTTATTCCATGAATTACGGCGGCCCGGTAATCCAGGCCCGGTATTTTTCAGCAAGCAGATCCCAGGAAAAACGGCCGGTAAGGGTTGATGATTGTGCCGGAGTCATCCTCGAATCCTTCTTGAGCAGGTCGGCCAGTTGGCCAGGCAACTCCCCTGGCCGGTACAGGAACCCGGCCGGAAAGAGTTCCGGGTAGGAGAGGCGGTCCGGCAGCAGCGGCCGGCAGCCGGCCCGCACCGCCTCTATCACCGCGATCCCGTAGAATTCGTGCCTGGCCGTTGACACCACCAGGTTGCCGTGCTTAAGCCAGCGGATATACTCTTCCCTGCTCTTGACATAGCCCCAGTGCAGAATCCGGTGCGCGAGCCTTTGTTCGGCCTCAGCAAAAATCTCCGGCCGCCGGGCAAAGGACTGGCCCAGCATCACCAGGAAAAAGTCAATCCCCTGCCGGTCAAGGGCATACAGAACATTAAAAAAATCCTCCGGGTTCTTGTCGTGCTCCCAGCGGTGGTTCCAGACAATTACCGGATGCGGATGGCAAGGGCCGGCCGGAGTCGCATCGATATCAGTGAAATCAAGGCCCGGATGGAGAATGACGGACTTGCCGCGAATCCGCCCGGAAAAATCCTCCCATGCCGGACCGCGCATGTCAGCTGCTTTTTTCACCAGGGTTTCGGCCCCGGCCAGAAAGGTCTCCAGGTTGTAGCCGGAATTAAAGGCCAGCCGGTCCGAGGCCAGGGCAGTGGTGTAGTTGGTCAGGGCAAAATGAAAATCCCGCTCGTCATCGACCCGGACCGGGTAGACAAACTGGTTCTCATGATAATAGGTCAGCAGCTCCACCTGCCTGATCCAGGGCGGAGCCAGGGCCCGCAGGGCGGCCACATCGACAAAGGTGGAGCAGAGTACCCGGTCCGGCACCTCCATATTCCGCATCAACTCGGCAAAATAGGGCGCTGCCAGCCGCATCCGCCATTTCCACTTGCGGGCCGACAGGGTAAGCAGCTCAAAACGCATGGGCAGATAACGCCGCAGCCCCTGGAGAAAGGATTTATGGGAACCGCCGTAATAGGGCTCCAGGACCAGGATCTTCATGTCAGGGTTACAGGGGTCAGGGGTCAGG
>JAKITW010000082.1 GCA_021647905.1 Desulfobacterales bacterium
GTAAGTTCCTATTACCGGAGTAAACATTCAGTAAACCCCTCCTGTCGGGAAAGGGGTTTTCTTCTACCAACGGCCGCTCCATTGAGAAGGGCCGGCTGTTCATAAACAGGCTATCAAGCAGGAACTCGCTTCGCCGCAACGGCGATTCGGAAGCCATAAGCATATCCTGCCGAAGTTGTTTCAAATTCCGCTTTTGCCGTCACGGCCGCGGCTCAGGGTCCGCTATACCGTTCGGTATAAGAAAACCCCTTTCCCGGTCCAACCTCAAACGTACGGGGGTTACCGAAAGCTTACTTACCGGATCTGCTGGCCTGCCTGCTCCAGGGTCACCCGGCCGTTGATATAACGAAGCAGGTCAGGCGGCAACTCAAAGCCGGAGAGCAAAATAGAACGATATTCCGCCACCGCCTTGTCGCTGTTCCCTTCCTTGTCATAAATTCTGGCCTTGGCGATCATGGTTTCAAGGGTATCGCCATACAACTCCTCGTGTCGGGCAAGAAGCAGCAATGCCCCCACATTATTGCCGTTCTCTTCACTGAACACCGCATAGCTGAACAGGGCCTCGCTGGCAGGCGGCGTCCCGTCCGGGCCCGGCTCCCGGACCGCCAGGTCGAAGTACTCCTTGGCCGGCGCGATCTTCTTCATGTTAGCCAGGCCGATGGCGGCTATCAGGGCACCATCGCGGTCATCAGCATCCGCCTGCAGCGCCATCTTGGCATAGTGTACCGCCTTGGCGTTCATTCCCTTGTGGACCAGATAGAGAGTGGCGAGCCGGCCGGCCAGTCTGCCATTGGCGGGCCATTGGGCCAGGGCCTTTTCGTACCGGACCAGGGCCCCGTCAAGATCACCCGCCTTTTCCAGGGCCCGCCCTTCCCGCTCCAGCTTGTTCGCCGCAAGGACCTCGGCAGGCATCTCCGCCCGCTTCTGCACCAGAACCGACTGGCTGGCCCCGGTTGCCGCCGGGGCCCCTTCCCCGGGAGTCACGGTCAACTGCTGCCGCACGGTAAGGTTGTCCGCCGGCCGGGTCGGCCAGTCAAACTTCTTGTCCTTGGGGGCAATGACAATGGTGCCGTAACGCTCCAGCTTTTGCAGGTCCTTCAGGTTCAAGATCACGTCCAGGACAAAATCCCAGGGCACGTTGTTAAGGGCCAGGGTCAGGGTGCCGCCCACTCCTTCGTCAACCACGATGTTCATGCCGCTGATCTCACCGAACAACCGGAAGACATTATGGAGATCGATTTTGTAGAAGTCAACCGAGATCCCCATCTTGTTGTAGCCGGAATAGGCAAAAGCGTCCTTATCGCCGACATCGGCCCCATCGGCCCCATCGGCCTGCCGGCGGACCGTTTGCTCCTGTTTGGTCAGGTCGGCAACGATCGCTTCCCCGGGAGAGGCCGGCCCTGCGGCCGGACCGGAAGATACCGGTTGCGGGAAGGTGATCACAATATCGTTTCCCTGCCGCTCCACTGCATATTTTTCTTCCGCAGTAAGAAAAAGCTCCAACCTGGCCAGGGGGGGCGACCTGTCGTCGATAACCTCTCCATGAACCGCGGATACCACGCTGGACGGCAGGATCATCGGCAGAAGCACGGATTCGGCAAACGATGCATCAGCGATATCAATCACCGTTCTGAGCGGATCAAACAGTTCGTATACCGTATAGGTTGGCGGCGCCGAACCCTGTATCCGCAAGATCAGCCCACCGTCGGCCTCCACCGCGGTTACCCCGGTAATCCGGTAGGCGTCGGCCGCGGTTTCGACAGCAACGGCAACCCTTGTTCCAGCCATTATCAGCAGGGTCATCACCACCAGAAAGAATATCGTCCGCACGTTCAGCTTAAGGGTCATTCCTCATCTTCCCCCTGTGTTTTCATGACCATCTCCACTTCATTATACCGCAGATCACCAGCCAAGGTATACAAGGTCTGCTTGACAACCACCAGGTTGGGTGCGATTTTCTCAACAACGCCGGCCCGGCCGATCTTTGTTCCCGGCTGGAGAAGATAGCCCTTGCCGGTGGAATCCTCCACCATTGCCACATAGCGCTTATCTTCCCGCAGAACAATGGCCACCAGGCGCAGTTGGCCCGGTTCAAACCGCCGCATCCCGGTCAGTATTTCCCCGCTTCCCGGTCCGCCCTGGTCGACAATGATCTGTTCCATGGGCATGAACGGGTCGTGGCGGCCCTTCCGGACATAGACGAAACCATCATCGTCATCACCGAACAGGGCCGCGGCCTTGCTGCTGTCACTGTCGTCCGGAGCAACCCCGGCCGGCCCGGCCTCTTCGGCCCAGACGGCCGGCCGGACAAGGCACAGCCCGGCCAACAACACCGCGCCGTACAACCAGCAGCGCCATCCCGTCCATGCCCCCTTGTCTGTCAGCCCCATTGTTACTCCACCGTGTCAGCTTCTTTGAATCGGTAGGTGACCAGATTCAATGAGGTATTGAGAATTATCTCTCTGTTTTCCATGGTCGGGCCGGACATCCTCAGATCGGACGCGGAAACGATCCGGTCCAGCTTGCTCACCTGGAAGAGGAAACTGCCCACATTATGATAGGGGCCCCGCACCTGGATGGCCACCGGGACCTCCATGTAAAAGTCCATCGGCCTTTCAGCCCTGGGGGTGAAGCTCAAAAACTCCAGGCCGGCGTTGGTGCCCAGGCTGGAAATATTGGTCAACAGCGAGGGAATATCCTTTCGCTGGGGTAAAAGCACCGAGGCCAGGCGCAGTTTCTCCTCGGTCGCCGCCATTTCCGCCTTGTGTTGCGGCAGGTTGGCGGCCGTGGCCTTCACCTCGGCCAACTTGTTCTCCAGGTTGGCCCGCTGCTCTTCAAGGGCCTTGATTTCATCGTTTTTCGGCAAGAAGACAAGATAAACAAAGAGACCCGACAGCAGGACAAAGACGGCCGCATAAATGCCCAGCCTGACCTTGGGCGACAGGGCTGCCACTTTACTGTCCAGAAAGGTATCGAACGCCTCCTGCAGCTTTTCCTTATCCATCTCTTTTTTTGCCGCGATTGCTGTTTATCGTTGGTTGCAGGGCCTGGCACCATGCCGCGCGAACAGCGCCTGTTGAAAGGGCGTCACCCGCGTCGGAATCAAGCCCGGGTATTTCTTGCTTAACAGACATCAGCCTTCGCCCTCCGGTTCCCCTTGATCCGGCTCAATAATATCGCAGGTCAGGGAAAAGGATTTCAGCCTCTGCCCCCCCAGCATGTAGAGGGACGAACCCTGCAACTCCGGGTCGGCAAACAGATAAGAGCCGTCCAACAGCTCCATATAACTGGCAATATTTGCGTTGTCCAGCGCTATTCCCGCAAGTTGCAACTGCCCGTCGGCCTGGGAAAGCGAGGTGAGCCACAGCTTGTTGGCCGGGGTAAGGTTGGCGATCTCATCCAGAATCCGCACCGTAAGCCGGGACCCTTTTTTTAACTTGGCGATCACCGCCAGTTTGTTTTCCAGGGCAGCCTTGTCCTTTTTCAGTTTATCGATCTCGTTCAGAATGGACTGATAGGAGTCCTGCTCAGCTTCCAGGGCCGCGGTCCTGTCCTTGAGCCCGGCGATTTTCTGATTCAACCCCAGCCCCCCAAGGGCGAGCAGCACCATCAGGCCCACCACGAACCCGGCAAAAATAAACACCTGGTTCCTGGCTTGCAACCGCCGCTGGATCTGTTTGACTGGTAACAGGTTTATCGTAATCATGGGGATCTCTAGAGTACCGATGGCCGAACCGCCAATCCTTTGGAAATCGCCATCTCAGGACCGATATACTTCACATATTGCGGGTCGATTCTTGCGGGATCAAACTCCACGTTGGCAAAGGGATTGAAGACCTCGGTGGCAATTCCGGTTTCTTCGGTCAGGAAATCAGCCAGCCCCTGGACCCTGGAACCGCCGCCGCTCAACACAACCCTTTTCAGGCTTGCCTCGGGGTTGTTGGAATAATAGAGGTCAATGGCCTTCTTGATTTCAAAGGCCCATTGGGTGCAGGTGGAAACAAAAATATTTTCCAGGTCCGCCTGTTTATCACCGACCGGCGCCAGCCCCACTTTCAAGGCCTCGGCCTCGTTGATATCCAGGCCGAAACGGTTCTGGATCTGTTCGGTCAACGGGCGGCTGCCGACCACCACGTCCCGGGCAAGCACCGAAACCCCGCTGGCAACGATGTTGATACTCATCTTGGTTGCCCCGATATCGACCAGGGCCACGTTTTCATCGGCAGCCACGCTGGACTGGTAGGAGTTTTCCAGGGCAAACCCGTCCACATCGACGATCACCGGCCGCAGACCGGCCGCCCTGAGCATGCCGAGATAGCCGTCAACCACGTCTTTCTTGGCCGCCACCAGCATGACATCGGTGCGGTCATGCCCTTCGGTGTTGGTGTGCAGATCCTGAAAATCAAGATACACGTCGTCGATATCAAAGGGAATATACTGGCCGGCCTCGGACTGGATATACTCCTCAAGCTCCTCCTCGCTCATCACGGCAAGATTTATCCGCTTGACGATGACAGAGTAACCGGAGACGGTGATCGCAACCCGCTTTTCCTTGATCTTCAGATTGCCGACCAGGGCGGAAACCACCGCGGCAACGGCCTCAGGGTCCTGGAGCATCCCCTCTTCCACCGCGCCCACCGGCAGCACCGCGCTGCCCAGGCTGAGCAGCCGAAACCCCTGGTCGATCTCTTCAACCTGGCATATCTTTACCGCATGGGAGCCGATATCAAGACCAATGGCATGCTTCTGCTTTTTTGTGGCCTTATGGAACTCCGGCATCTTTAATTTCGGCAGTTGAAAACCCACCATGATCACCACGATCTTGAATTCCAGGTTAAAAAAAGCACGCCGCTGACGGAAGCGCTCCGAATCGGACAGGGATAGAACCCTGTGAATTTACTACAAATGGTAAAGGGCAGGATCGCGCTCGGCCGCCAAGCCGAAAACCGGTTGCCAGCCTTTTACCCGGTAGTCTGGTTATATGGACATCAATATAAGAGGCTTGTCAAGATAAATATTCGACAACAGACCGTTTTTATAGTGAAAATAATTTTAACGGTCAACCCGGAAAGACATTTCTTCCCAGGGTTGAAGTCCGGGAATAATTCCACCCGGCCGGGAGCAAACCATCTTGTATTTTACGAGCTTTTCGATTACTTAAGGTTCACATTCCTGACAAGTTACTTTCCACACCATGAAATCAAGGAGTCCATGCCTTGCCGGCACAACAAGAAAACCTCCCCCAAAAGTCGGTACTCAGGGAATATATTGAAGCCATTGCAATCGCCCTGCTGCTGGCCCTTTTTATCCGGACCTTTGTTGTCCAGGCCTTTAAAATCCCCTCCGGCTCGATGATGAACACCCTTTTGATCGGCGACCATATCCTGGTCAACAAATTCATCTACGGAATCAGGAACCCCTTGTCCGGCAATGTACTCATACCGATCAAAAGGCCCGAGCGAAACGATATCATCGTGTTCAAGTATCCCCTCAACCCCAAGCAGGATTATATCAAACGGGTAATCGGGGTGGAGGGCGACAAGATCGAGATAATCAACAAGCAGGTCTATATCAACGGCCAGCCCTTTAACAGTCCCTACAGCATCTATCTCGACCCGGATGTTCTGCCCGCCTCTGTTCAACCCCGGGACAATATGGGGCCGGTGTTCGTGCCCCGGGACTCCCTGTTCGTCATGGGCGATAACCGCGACAACAGCTATGACAGCCGTTTCTGGAAATTTGTCAAGCTGAAGGCGGTCAAGGGCAAGGCCTTTATGATATATTGGTCATGGGACAGGGAACATTTCGCCTGGCAGTGGGACCACCTCCTGTCAGTACGCTGGAACCGGATCGGCAAATTGCTGCATTGATTATTGCGCGCATGCGGCGCGCTTGTTAATAGTTATGTGTTAATGGTTGATGGTAACCGTTCACCGGGGGTACGGATTTACGGTAAACTCATGCCCGTAAGCGTTTACCAGTGGCTTAGATTCGTTCATTCGGGACTGCGAAGCATACTGGTGCTATTCGAGCAGGCCAGAATGGGCGAAGATGAGGTGCTGGTGAACGCTTACGGTTGATGAACTCGTAACAACCCGAAAGGCTTCAAATGCCACCCAATAAAATCAACAAGTTACAAGACGAATCACGTCCGTCGAGCGGGTTGTTGCGAGACCGACAATGGTTAGTTATATGAAAGTCGTGCTGGACAAAGCCCGCTGTCCGGGGAGATTTTCATTGCTGGTTGTGGCTGCGGCCCAAAAAATATGGTCCAGCCATGCTGGTCAGTAACAGCGTATTACAGATTTTCACCCAGTTACTGATAACAAACAACTGTTCACTGTTTTCAAGTGACTGCCATGGCTTCCAAATACATCTTCAGGCATAAGCACATTCTCGGCCTTGAGCATCTGTCCGGCGAGGATATAAACCATATCCTGCAAACCGCGGAGTCGTTCAAGGAGATCTCGGCGCGCTCCATCAAGAAAGTGCCCACCCTGCGGGGCAAGACGGTTATCAGCCTCTTTTTCGAGCCAAGCACCCGGACCCGGCTTTCCTTTGAGATCGCGGCCAAACGGATGAGCGCCGACACCTTTAATATTGCCGTTGCCACCAGCAGCGCCCAAAAGGGGGAGTCCCTGGTCGATACGGCCCGCAACCTTGAGGCGATGAAGCCGGATGCGATCATCATGCGGCACTCCCTGTCCGGCTCGCCGCACCTGCTTTCCCAATACCTGGACACCCCGGTGATCAATGCCGGCGACGGCCGGCATGAACATCCCAGCCAGGGTCTGCTCGATCTCCTGACCGTTAAGGAGCACGGAAAAACGATCAAGGGGTTGAACCTGGCAATAATCGGCGATATCGCCCACAGCCGGGTGGCCCATTCCAATATCATCGGTTTCACCAAGATGGGGGCCCGGGTCTCGGTGGCTGGTCCGGCCACCTTTATCCCCAGGGATCTCGAAAAAATGGGGGCCCGGGTCTGCGGCTCGGTGCGCGAGGCCATCACCGGGGCCGATGTGATCATGCCGCTCAGGATTCAGAAGGAGCGGCAGGACGATGCCCTGATCCCCTCCTTCCGGGAGTATGCCGCCTTTTTCGGAATCAACCGCGAGCTGCTGGCCGCTGCCAAGCCCGATGCCCTGATCATGCATCCGGGCCCGATCAACCGGGGGGTGGAACTGGCCCCGGATGTGGCGGACGGTCCCCAGTCAGTTATTCTCGACCAGGTAACCAACGGGGTTGCGGTCCGGATGGCCCTGCTCTACCTGGTAATGGGTAATGTTTGAGGTGTTTCGGTTATGTCAGACCATACGGATTTGCTGCTTCAAAACGGAAGAATAATCGACCCGGCCAACGGGATTGACGCAACCGGTGACCTTTGCATTATTGATGGACGGATAGGGGCACGTGGCGCCCAATCCGGGAACAACATCCGGGTCATCGACTGTACCGGCAAGTGGATCGTTCCCGGGCTCATTGACATGCACGTCCATCTGCGGGAGCCGGGCGATGAGTATAAGGAGACAATCGCCAGCGGCACCAGGGCCGCGGCTGCCGGCGGATTCACCGCAGTGGCCTGCATGCCCAACACCTTGCCGGTAAACGACAACCAGAGCATTACCAGGTTTATCCTGGAAAAGGCCCTGGAGGCGGGCGCGGCCCGGGTGTACCCGGTCGGGGCGATCAGCAAGGGAAGCCGGGGCAAGAGTCTGGCCGAGTTCGGCGAGATGAAGGAGGCCGGGGCAGTGGCGGTGTCCGACGATGGTCTGCCGGTGACCAACAGCCAACTGATGCGCCGGGCCATGGAATATGCCAGCAACTTTGGACTGTTGGTCATCTCCCATGCCGAAGACCCGTTTTTAAGCCGCAACGGCTCGATGAACGAGGGCTTCCTCTCCACCAAACTCGGGCTGGACGGGATCCCCGGCCCGGCCGAGGAGGTCATGATTTACCGGGACCTGGCCCTGGCGGAATTCACCGGCCAGCCGATCCATATCGCCCATATCAGCACCAGGGAGTCGGTGAGTCTGGTCCGGCGGGCCAAGGCCAGGGGATGCCGGGTGACCGCGGAAACAACGCCCCATTACTTTACCCTGACCGAAGAGGCGGTGGACAACTATAACACCAACGCCAAGATGAACCCGCCCCTGCGCACCGCAATGGACAGGGACGCGATTATTGAAGGGCTGGCCGACGGCGCCATTGACGCCGTTGCCACTGATCATGCCCCGCATAGCTGCCTGGAAAAGGAGGTGGAGTTCGAGCGGGCGGCCAATGGAATCATCGGCCTGGAAACCGCGGTGCCCCTGGCCCTGGCCCTGGTCCGCCAAAAACATCTTGCCCCGGCGAGGATGGTGGAGCTGATGTCTGTCAATCCGGCCCGGATCTTAAATGTTGCCGGCGGCTCACTGGCGCAAGGGATGGCCGCCGATGTCACGGTCATTGATCCGGAGGCCCGATTTCTCTATTCCGAGGACCAGGTCGTCTCCAGGAGCAAAAACTCCCCCTTTCTCAACCAGACCCTCACCGGCCGGGCAATACTGACCATTATGGACGGCAGAATCAGCTTCAACGCGATGTGATGAACAAAGTGCAGGGTGCAGGGTGCAGGGTGCAGGGTGCAGGGTGCAGGGTGCAGGGTGCAGGGTGCAGGGAATATTATATCCAGCCCACGATCACTGCCCCATATTTTTTCCGTCCACTGTCCTCTGTCTTCCGGTAACCACGCCCTCGCTTCAACTCATTGCTCATTGCTCGTTACTCGTTGCCCCTTTCGTTACTCATCGCTCGTTACTCAGCACTCGTTACTCATCGCTATATTATCGCCGGATGGCGAATCGTTCCTGAACCGACCGTAACCGTCTGGCGCCGGCGGCCAGTCGCTTTTGACTTACCGTTCCGGCCGCACCGGCGGCAGCCAGGGCAGTCAATGAGCGGACCACCTTGTCGTGGTCATGGCAGATGAGCAGAAGATCGGCCCCGGCCGCAAAGGCGCTGCCGGCCGCCTCCTCGACCAGGCCATGCTTTTCAATGGCCCCCATTTCCAGGTCATCGGTAACGATCACCCCCTGGTAGCCCAGAACCTTGCGCAGCAGCTCGGTCAATACCTTGGCGGACAGGGTGGCCGGGGTCTCCGGATCAAGCCGGGGATAGATGGTATGCGAGGTCATGATCGCCGCCACTCCGGCCTTGATCGCACCCTTGAACGGGATGAGGTCTTCGGTCAGAATTCGGGCCAATGAGCGGTCGACCACGGGCAGATGCCGGTGCGGGTCCAATACCGCGGCCCCCAACCCGGGAAAATGCTTAGCGCAGGCCGCCACTCCTTCCTTTTGCAGACCGGCGATCACCAGGGCCCCCAGGCGGGCCACCTTTTCCGGGTCTCCGCCCAGGGAGCGATGTTCCATGAACAATCCCTGGCCCGCCGGACTGACATCAAGGACCGGGGCCAGGTTCATGTTGATGCCAACCCCCAGCAGTTCCCGGGCGCAGGTCCGGGCATACTGCGCCAGACAGTCCTCGGGATATGCTGATTCGGCCAGCTCACGGGCATCGGCGAACTGGGTAAAGGGCGGGGGCAGGCGGGTGACCGAACCGCCCTCCTGATCAATTGCGATCAGGGGCGGGGCCAGGCCCTGGTCGAGACAAATCCGGCGCAGCTCCGCGGTCAGGGCGGCCAGTTGGCCCTGGTCATGGACATTACGGCGAAAGAGGATGAAATTATTGACCCGGTACTCGCGGATCAGGCGCCGGGTGGAATCGTCCACCGTGATACCGGGAAGTCCGGCCATGAAAAAACGACCCAACTCCATCGGCCTGCTTTTCATGGGGTCTCCTTGCCCCGGTAGGGGAGCGGATCGACCAGCCCGGCCTCGGCAAAACCCTTGAGCCGCAACCGGCAGCTGTCGCATTCACCGCAGGCCAGCACCTCACCCTGGACTTGCAGCGGATCATAACAGCTGTGAGTCCCCCTATAGTCAACCCCCAGGGCCACCCCTTTCTCGATGATCTCCCTTTTGGAAAGCTGCAGCAGCGGGGCCTGGATCTTCAGTTTTTTATGCTCTTCAGCGCCGGCCCTGGTGGCCAGGCCGGCAAGTCGCTCAAAGGCCCTGAGATATTCCGGCCGGCAGTCCGGGTAGCCGCTGTAATCCAGGGCATTGACCCCGATAAAGATATCGCCGGCGCCCTTGACCTCGGCCCAGGCCATGGCATAGGAGAGAAAAATGGTGTTCCTCCCCGGCACATAGGTTACCGGGACGGATTTCTCCATTTCACCGAAATCACGCCCCTTGGGCACCGAGACCTCGGTGGTCAGGGCGGAGCCGCCGATCCTGCCGAGATCGATCCTGAGGACAAGATGCTCCAGCGCACCCAGCCGGTCCGCATTTGCCCGGGCCTGTTCAAGTTCCATGACCTGGCGCTGGCCATAGTCGAAACTCAAGCAGTAACAGGCAAACCCTTGGGCCCGGGCAATGGCGAGCACAGTGGTGGAATCAAGCCCGCCGCTTAACAGGATGATCGCTTTATCAGGGGAAATGTCTGGGGTCATAACCGCTGGGTTTGATTATGGGAAGGATGGTCCGCAGCCTATGCAGGCAAGGCCCTTTTGCCTTTCATTTTAGCGGCCGGCCGGGCACAGGGCAAGATTATAATTGTCGGTCTCGCAACAACCCGCTCGACGGACGTGATTCGTCTTGTAACTTGTTGATTTTATTGGGTGGCATTTGAAGCCTTTCGGGTTGTTACGAGTTCATCATAATTAAAAGGGAAGGGGCTGGATTATTTTAATCCCCTGGGGCCGCACCTCTGCGCCAGGATCTGCCGTATCTCCTCCGGATAGGTGTGTTGCTTGTTCTTGAGAACCGGCAGGACCTGTTTAAGCACGAAATCCGCTGGCTGCTCCTTGAAACCGAGATGTTCTACATAGTCGAGGGTGAACTCGCCGGGATGATAAGAGATTCTGCCGCTGGTCAGGTAGTCGCCGCAGAGATGGGCAAGGTAAAGGATGGCCACAGGGTCTCGAAAATCTTCCGGAATATCGGCCAGCGGCGAGAAATCAGCAGCCCGGAGAAACTCGATACTCTGGTGGATGGTTGCCGGGATATCCCATTTCCGCAGAAGCAGCGCCCCGAGCCGGGCGTGGTTCAGGGTGTCGAGCAGGCCGGCTAGCCGTGGGTTGTTGCCTTTCAGCAGCAAGATCACACTCTTGCCGATATCATGGAGCAGTCCGGTGATGCTGACCACCATGGGTTTGCCCCGCTTGCTCAGCAGGGATATCTCATAGCTCACCAGGGCGATGAGATTGGAATGGGCATGCAGGCCGCGGAATTCCTCGGTATCCGGCATGGATTTCTGGATACTGTTTTTCTGGACCAGCTGGTAGATCTGGTTGAAACCGAGGAAAATCACCGCATGCCGGAAATCGGCAATGGGCGATGGAAGATTATAGTAGTAGGAGTTGATCGTTTTCAACACCGTGCTGACCAGTGACGAATCAGTGCCAGCCATTTCGATCAACCGGTCGGTGCTGGCCTTTTCATCCAGCAACTGGGTCAGCAACCGGCTCTGGTACATGGGCAGACGGGGGATCTTTTCTAAGATTCCCTGGATCAGTTCCGATGATTCATAATCCATCTGCCGGCCAATGCACTGATCCTTGAGATAGTTGGTCAGGTAGCGGGCCCGGGCGGCCAGGAGATAACTTTTGTCATACAGGGCCGCGGCCCGCCGGCCGGCCAGCCCGGTCCGACAAGCCATTGACACCCGTCACAATTTTCGGCTTGACCGCCTTTTTTACCGGCGGTTCAACCGGGGGATATTTTCTCTTAAAGAACGAGAACATGGCGCTCCGGCGATTTCTTGATCTGGTAAACATTGATGAACTCGTAACAACCCGAAAGGCTTCAAATGCCACCCAATAAAATCAACAAGTTACAAGACGAATCACGTCCGTCGAGCGGGTTGTTGCGAGACCGACAAACATTCAGTAAACCCCCTCCTGTCGGGAAAGGGGTCTTCTTCTACCAACGGCCGCTCCATTGAGAAGGGCCGGCTGTTCATAAACAGGCTATCAAGCAGGAACTCGCTTCGCCGCAACGGCGATT
>JAKITW010000083.1 GCA_021647905.1 Desulfobacterales bacterium
CAGGAACTCGCTTCGCCGCAACGGCGATTCGGAATCCATAAGCATATCCTGCCGAAGTTGTTTCAAATTCCGCTTTTGCCGTCACGGCTGCGGCTCAGGGTCCGCTACACCGTTCGCTATAAGAAAAACCCTTTCCCGGTCCAACCTCAAACGTACGGGGTTTACCGAAACCTTACTCCCTTGGTTTGTATTTTATTAAAAGCGGTCAGGTAGTGTCTGTCCAGAAATGACCCTTTCATGCCGATTCCCGGCCGGTCAGACCGGTCAGCGCCTTATTACATTTCTCCCGGACCAGCGTTGCAATGATCTTTCTGGAGATTTTTTCCGCCTTCATCATCTCGCGGGAGGCGTTGATCAGCCCGGTGCGGATCTTGCGGCCCCGGGCCGCCTCGGCTGCCTGGGACAGCTGGTGCTGTAATTGGGCCCGGTCCTTGCCCTCTGCCTTGCCCAGGGGGCCGAGGGAGCGAATTTTCTCGGTAAACGCGGTGATCATCCTGACAAAATTCGGCCCTTCGGCGGCCGAGGCCCAGTCGATCAGCAGCCGTTGGCGGGCAACTCCCAGCCGTTCCAGCATTTCATCAACCAGGGAGGCCGAGACCAGGGCATGGTAGTTGCCGTCCTGGTAGTGGCATTCGCCGGGATGACAGCCGCCGACAAAGATGGCGTCCGCGCCGCTGGCCAGCCCCTCCAGGGGAAAGGAAGGGTCAAGCCGGCCGGTGCACATGATCCGGATCACCCGCAGGTTGGGCGGATACTGATACCTGCCGACCCCGGCCGAGTCGGCGGCGGTATAGCAGCACCAGTTGCATAGAAAACCCAGGATATGGGGATTGTATTCAGTGGTCATCTGTTAATTTCCTTAGAGTCATTTTCAGCGTTTGAACAGTTTGAACGGTTCAAACGGCTTGAACGGTTCCCCTTGCTCCCCGCGGATTAAAGGCATGGATCTGGGCAAGGATTGCATCGTAGGTAAAGCGGCCCATATCAATGGCCAGGGTCGGGCAGCGGGCCGCACAGACCCCGCAGCCCTTGCAGGAGGCGGTGATGGTCCGGGCCTTGCGTTTTTTGTTTTTCTTATGGATTTGAATCGCCTTATAGGGGCAGAATGCCTGGCAGGCCCCGCAGCCGATGCACTTCTCCGGATCAACGTTCGAGACGATGGGCTCCGGGCTGATGCTCCCCCGGGCCAGGGGTTGGCAGGCCCGGCCACCGGCGGCCTGGGCCTGGGCAATGGTTTCGTCCATGGATTTGGGGCCATGGGCCAGGCCGCAGACATAGACACCGTCCACCGCAAAATCCACCGGCCGCAGTTTGACATGGGCCTCCAGAAAGAAGTTGTCGCTGGTGACCGGCACCTTGAGCAGCCGGGCCAGGGTGGCGGGATCATCGGCCTCAATACCGGTGGAGAGAACAAGCAGGTCGCTGCGCCGTTCCACCTCTTCCCCGAGGATCGGATCAAAAAAAATCACCATCGGCCTGCTCCGGCCCCCCTTGCCAATGGCCACCCTTGGCGGCCGCTCCGGGGAATAGCGGGTAAAGATGATCCCCTGTTCGCGGGCCCGGCGATAGTCGTCCTCCATGAAACCGTAGGTGCGCATGTCCCGGTACAGGACCGTGATCCGGATCGCCGGGCTCAGCTCCTTGATCCGCAGCCCGTTTTTCACCGCCTGTCCGCAGCAGACGCGGCTGCAGTAGGAAAGATCGTCGCCCCGGGAGCCGACACACTGGATCATGACAACCTGTCGGCAGTCGGCCGGCAGAGGCTTCTTCCGGGCCAGCCGTTTCTCCAGATCGATCTGGGTCAGCACCCGGCTCGATTCACCGTAGCCGAATTTCCGCGGCACATGTGGTTTGCCGCCAATGGCCAGAATCACCACCCCGTGATTGATCATCGTATTGCCCTTCGGACCTGCAGTGGTATCGCTGTTAGATACGACGACCGTGGAGGTAAAATTACCGACATAGCCGGAAACAATGCTCAGTTCCGCCCTGGTCAGGACGGTGATTTTCCGATGGCCCCGCACCCTGTCGATCAGTTCCCTGATCACCTGGCCGGGGTCCTTGCCATACCGGTCCCGGGTGAGGAGCAGGGTCCGGCCGCCTAAACTTTTTTCCCTTTCCACCAGGGTACATTCAAAGCCCTGGTCAGCAATGGTCAGGGCCGCGGTCATCCCGGCCAGTCCGCCGCCGACCACCAGGGCCGAGGGGGTCACCTCCAGTTCCTGTTCCGCAAGCGGGGTGAGCAGGCCGGCCTTGGCCACCGCCATCCGCACCAGATCCCCGGCCTTTTCCGTTGCCGCCTCCTTTTCCTGCATATGGACCCAGGAGCATTGATCCCGGATATTGGCCATCTCAAAGAGAGAGCGGTTCAGGCCTGCTTCACGCATGGTCGCCTGAAACAGCGGCTCATGGGTCCGGGGGGTGCAGGCGGCGACCACGATCCGGTTCAGACGATGTTTCTGAATGATCTTGATAAGCTGCTGCTGGGTATCCTGGGAGCAGGAGTAAAGATTGTCAGTGGCATAGACCACATGAGGCAGGGTCCGGGCGTAATCTCGAACATCCGGCACATCCACCACCCCGCTGATATTGATGCCGCAATGGCAGACAAAAACGCCGATGCGCGGCTCCTCGCCGGAAATATCCCGCTCCGCCGGATACTCGGCATGCACCACCTCGGTGTTACGGGCCCGGGCAAGCAGGCCGGAACAGAGGCTGGCCACGCCGCCGGCCTGGGTAACGGAATCAGAGATGTCCTTGGGTCCCTGAAAGGCGCCGATCACATAGACGCCGGGCCGGGAGGTCTGAAGGGGATGAAAGGTGTCGGTGCTGACGAAATTGTAGCGGTTCAGCTCAATACCGGCGATCCGGGCGAGCTGTTCCGCGTCATCGGGTGACTCCAATCCCTGGGAGAGGACCACCAGATCGAATTTTTCATACCTGTGCCTGCCGCTCTCCCCGGCCCAGGTCAGCAGCAGACCGCCGTCAAAGACATCCTCCACCCGGGGCGGCCGGGCATGGATCACCCGGAAATTATTTTCAGCAACAGCCCGCTCCCGGGCCGCGTCAAAGCCCTTGCCATGGGTGCGGATATCCATATGGAAAAGGGTGATTTCAGCGTCCGGATCATGTTCACGGGCCAGGGTCGCCTGCTTGACGGCGTACATGCAGCAGACCGAGGAACAGTAGTTATTGCCGCAGGTTTCGTCGCGGGAGCCGATGCATTGCAGAAAGGCGATTCTTCTGGGATGCCTGCCATCCGAGGGCCTGACGATCTCACCGTTGCTGGGCCCGGAGGCGCACATCAGCCGTTCGTGTTCAAAGGCGGTGAGCACATCGGCAAATCTGCCCCAGCCGTATCTGCCCAGCACCTCCTGGTTGACCCGGCCGAATCCAGGGGCCAGCACCACCGCACCCACCTTGATATCAACCTCTTCCTCCTGCTGATCAAAGCGGATGGCCCCGGCCCGGCAGGCCACGGCGCAGAGGCCGCAGCTGTCGTAATTGAGGCGCAGACAGGACTTGGGGTCGATATAGTAGCCGGCCGGCACTGCCTGGGCGTAATCAATGTGGGCCGCATGGGTAACAGCCAGCTTTTCATTGTAGTCGTCGCCTATCTGCTTGAGGCAGTAAAGGGTGCATTGGCCGCAACCGGTGCAGATCGACTCGTCGATGTAGCGCGGTTGTTTACGCAGCCGGGCCGTGAAATTGCCGGCCTGGCCGGCAAGGCGAATGAGTTCCGATTTGGTCAGGATTTCAATATTGGGGTCCCGGCCCGCCTCCACCAGCTTGGGAGCAAGGATGCACAGGGAACAGTCATTGGTGGGAAAGGTCTTGTCGAGCCGGGCCATGACCCCGCCGATGGCAGCGCTCTTTTCGACCAGATAGACCCTGTAGCCAAGGGCCGAGAGATCAAGGGCCGCCTGGACCCCGGCAACGCCGCCGCCGATGACCATGACCGCGCCAGCAAAGGAAACAGCTTGATCATATGGGACCGGGGCATTCATCAGAGCTTCCTCCTGCAGGGACCGGATAGATCCTGGGCCTGAAACAACAGGCAGCGTGCATCCTTTAAGACCCTGAAGAGGCGAAGCTCCCGAATAAAGAGAGAGTTCAGCAGATAAGGGGGAGGGGAAACAACGCGCCTGTCAGCCGCGCCACCCGGACCGGGTGGCTCGCCAGACGCAATGTTCAGTATAATGGGCGTTTGAAATGATTCATTTTCTCAAATTGACCGCTGTAAAAATCCATTGGAATTACGCTATCTACAAAAAACATGGTTATGAGTCAAATAGATAGTCTCGATAAGCTGGCTGGAATCGATTTCCATTTCCCCTGCCGCGGCCGGCACGGGCGACAGCGGGCCGGATCAGGGGTAATCCGGGCGCACGCCGACACCCTGTCTGTTGAAAACAAGGGTGGTAATCGAACCGTTGTTGATCTTGATCGAACGGAAAGCACTGATCGGCAGTTGCTGAAAATAAAGCAGCAGGGAGCGGAGTACGATGAGATGACTGACTATCAGGCAATTTTCGCCCGGATGAACGGCAACGATGCGTTGCACCGCCCGCACCGCCCGGGTCTGCACCTGGGCGATGGTCTCGCAGCCGTCCAGGGCAAAGCGATGCGGGGTCTTGATCCAGAGGGGGTATTCAGGCCCGAACCGTTCCCGGATCTCCTCCTTGGTCAGCCCGTCCCAGTGGGGGATATGGATCTCGGTCAGATCCGGGTCAGGGACAACCCCGGCGGAGACCATCCGGCTGAGAATCGAGGCCGACTGCATGGTCCTGGGCAGGGGGCTGGCGAATATCCGGGCGATTCCGGCCATGCCAAGGCGGTTGCCCAGCCGGTGGATCTGCTCTGTACCCAGGGCATGGAGCTTTTCGCCGGTTCGACCGGCAAAGCGGTTCTCCAGATTGGCCGGAGTGGCCCCGTGGCGGACAAGATAAAGGGTGGTCGACATGGTCAGCGTTCCCGGATCAAGTTGAGCAGCTCCTCCACTGATACCCGGGCGCTGATATCACTGCCCTGCAGCAGGCTGTCGGCCAGTTCCCGTTTCTCGTTGTGCAGGGCCACGATCCTCTCCTCAATGGTACCCTTGGCCACCAACCGGTAGATGGTCACCGGCCGGGTCTGGCCGATGCGATGGGCCCGGTCCGAGGCCTGGTCCTCCACTGCCGGGTTCCACCATGGGTCCATGTGAATAACATAGTCGGCCGCCGTGAGGTTGAGCCCCAGGCCGCCGGCCTTGAGACTGATGAGAAACAGATCGCCCTGTCCGGCCTGAAAGGATTCCACCTGCTGTTTTCGTTTCCTCACCGGGGTGGCGCCATCCAGGTAGCAGTAGCTGATTCCCTTCTGGTCCAGAACCTGGCGGATCAGCTTCAGGTGACCGACGAACTGGCTGAACACCAAGGCCTTGTGCCGGTTTTCCAGGAGTTCATCCACCAGCTTGCCGAACAGTTCGAGCTTGGAGCTGGGGATCTTGCTTTGCGCCGCAACCAGGCGGGTGTTGCAGCAGGCCCGGCGCAACCGCATGATTTCGGCCAGGACCTGCATGTTCTGGCGGGCGCCGGGGGCAACCGTTTGCAACGAGACCAGGGCCTGCCGCCGCAGGGCCTCGTAAAAGGCCTGTTCTTCCTTGTTCCTTTCAACGTGGAGGACGATCTCGGTCCGCGGCGGCAGCTCTTCCAGGACCTGGGCCTTGATCCGGCGGAGGATAAAGGGCCGGATCATCTTCCGCAGGCGGCGGCCGGCCTCCCGGCTGCCCTGCCGTTCGATCGGGACGGCAAACCGCTGGTTGAACCGCTCCAGGGAACCCAGCAGGCCGGGGTTGATAAAGTTGAACAGGTTCCACAACTCACCAAGATGGTTCTCGATCGGGGTGCCGGTAAGGAGGAGCTTGAAACCGCCGTCCAGGGCCATGGCTGCCCGGGAACGCTTGGTGGCCATGTTCTTGATCGCCTGGGCCTCGTCCAGAACAATGGTCTGCCAGTAAAGCGAGGCCAGCAGCCCGGCCTCCTGCTGGAGCAGGGTATAACTGGTCACCAGGACATCAAATTTTTTTAAACTTTTCAGCAGCTCTTTCCGGCCGCGGCCGTTAAAAAGATGCACCCTCAGGGTCGGGGCGAACCGGGTCGCCTCGGCACACCAGTTCATACATACCGAGGTGGGGGCCACCACCAGGGTCGGCCCCTGGCGGGCCCGGTCGAGGATGATCGCCAGGGCCTGCAGGGTCTTGCCCAGCCCCATGTCATCGGCCAGGCAGGCCCCCACCCCCCAGCGGGCCAGCCGGGCCAGCCAGACATAGCCCTCGGTCTGATACCCCCGCAGTTCCGCCCGGAGGGTGGAAGGAAGCGTGGGGGAAAAATCATGTACCTGGCCGAGCAGGGCAAGCTGCTCCCGCCACCCCGCATCACTGTCCACTGTCTCTAGTTGCGCACAGAAATCCGCAAGCTCGGGCGCTGCCAGGGGATGGAACCGCACCCCCGGCTCCTGGTCCTCGTCATCGGCGCCCCGGAGCGGCTGTTCATCCCAGAACATTTCCAGGTCATTAAGACGACGGCGAAGTTCCTCGCTGAGCGCGAGGAACCTCCTTTCACCCAGGGGGATAAAACGGCCGGGATTCTCCCGGGCCAACTCCAGCAGCCGCCGCATATCCAGGACAAGATCCTCGTCCACCTCCATCCGGCCGGCCAGTTCAAACCAGTTGCGCCGCTGTCGCACCCGGACCCGGAGCTGTTCATAAGAGGCCTGGCGACTCACTGAGATCGGTTCACCTTCCGGCCACTCCACGGTGATCCGCTCCTGGAGCGGTTGCAGTTCGAGTAATACCTGTAGACATTCCTCAAGTTCCGGCAGGTTCCATTCCCGGTCAAACTCCTCGGCCGCGGCCAGGGTGGGACACGCCTTTTCCACCTCCAGGGCCTGCTCCTCTTCCCGGCCCAGATCGCGCCTGGCCTGGAGCCGCCGGCCGCCCACCTCGGCCATCAACACCCCCACCCCCCGGCCCGGCTTGAGATAGGGACCGCCCTTGCCAAATGGCCGGACAAACATCTTGAGCTTGAATCCGGAGGCAAAGGGCAGAATCTGGACCCAGATCCGTTCCTCGGCCGGTACCTCGGTGATCGCCACCGAGCGGCGACGGACCGGATCCATGGCAATGGCCGAATGGATGGTCATAAACGAGGAGAGATTGCCGATCGCGGCCATTACCATCTCCGCGGCAATCGGCGGCACGGCCAGGCCTTCCCGGCCGATAACCCGGGCGATCCGCCGGTGCCGGTCATCCACCTCGATGATCCGGAAACGGTTCGATCCCTCGGGGACCACGGTGATCCCCTGCTCGGTGATATCCCGGGCCAGACGTATCCTCAACCCGTCCGCAATATCCTCCACCACCACCTCCGGCTCGCCCTTGATGAATTCCACTGCCGGGCCTGGGCCACCGCCCGGGTCGGCGAGAAAAAGAAGCGGATGGCCGATCATCAACGGCAGGGCCTTGTTGACATCAATCTCATAGTGAGCCGTCCCATGGTTCCGGTGTTGCCGCCGGATCGCGGTACAGATCCGCAAATCCTGCTCAGTCAGAAAATCTATCTGGCGGCCGGCGTAAAGCCGGCTCAGGGCCACCACCCGCCCCTTGCTCCAGCCGCCGCGGCTGGTGCCCTTCTGCTCCTTGGGGACAATGGTCATCCGGTCACCCGCGTAATCAACACACCAGATCAACCGGCTCCGGCAAGGTAATACGGCATCCTCGGTTGCGGCCACGCTGATCAAGGCCTTGAGCCGCCGTTCCCAGGATTCGGCCTGCGGGAAAGAGGAAACCAGCAATACCAGGCCGGTCCGCAGCCGTTCCGCGCCAGCATACTCACCATACTTGTCTCCGCCGCCCAACTCGTTCAAAATTCCGGCGTATTCCATGGCCGGCCAGGGAAAACCACCGGCCCGGGCCTGCTCGAACAGGGGCGACAGATCAGCCCGCAGCCGTTCCCTGGCAATGGTCCCGGCCGGGAACCGGCCGGTTGCCCAATACTGGGCCAACACCGCGAACAGAGTAACAATACCGTGCCGCACGCTTCCCTGCCGGCCGGGAAGATCAAGGCCGGTTACATCCATCCCCAAAGGCAGCAGCACCACATCCAGGTAGGAATAGATGGCCTGCAGGATGGAGGATGGCGCATTCACCCTGGCAATATCGATCCACTCCCTGATCCGGGGCCAGGATGCGACCTGGTCGCTGCGGAGCAGGGCCAATATATAGAACAGGCCGGAGAGGTTATAGAAAAAGAGCTTGTTGTCGCCGGTCAACTCCCTGAGCTGATCCAGTTCCGCGGCAAACAGGGCCAGGGCCTCCTGGTTACGATCAAGGAGAAAGGCGATACAGCCGGCAAAACCGCTGGCAACGAAAGAATCCGGATAACGGTTTATCAGTTCCCGGACCAGGGCCGGCCGGCCCTGCCAGAGCAGGTATTCGGCCAGGAGCCGGTGAAAGGGCAGCCGTTCGGCCCTGGGGATGGAACACCTTGCCGAGTCGTCCCTGATATAGGCGATAACCGCCTCGACATTCTCAAAGGTTGCCAGGGAGTGATCCAGGAGCTGCTCCAGAAGATAAAACTGGAGCGATACCGGCAGGGTCCGGAACCAGCCGGCCTGGAAAGGATTGGCGCATACCCGGACCGCCGGCGCCCCCAGGCCGGCATCAACGCAGGCCGGGACCAGCAGCGGCTGGAGCCCCTCGAGCAGGGACACGTCATGGGTATAGACCCCTACCCGAAACTCCCGCAGGAGTCGCCAATATTTCTGCTCCCGCTTGCCGTAGAAACCAGCCAGCGGCAGTTCCGCCCTGACCGCCGCGAGCATGGCCGCAAAGCTGCCGGCCGCCACGACCCCACGGGTGATCTCCTCGGCCAGGGCCCCGGTGCTGCACTGGTTGCGGTCGGTTATCAGCCCCAATCCCCGGAGTTGCGCCAGGGCGGTGGCCAGATCAGCCGGGGTGAGTTCGCGGCCTCCGGGGCCGACGATTCCGCAACGCTGGAGACAGTTAAGCAGAACGCCCGGGTTGACCGGTTCATAGACGATTGAAATCAGGTCCAGAACGGCCCGGACCAGTGGAGTCTGACTGGCAAGGGAGCTGAAGGATTGCTCGGATATCTGCTGGATTGGGTCCGCCATAAACAGGTCGCTTTAAAGGCTGCGGAGAGGCTCTGCCCCCGGGCGGCTCAACTGAAATGGGCCACGATGCTGTCCACCATTTCCGGGATGGTGAAGCGTTCCGGCTGGATATCCACGGCCAGACCATGCCTGACCGCGGTGCGGGCGGTAATCGGCCCGATGGCCGCCACCGCCACCCCGGCCAACAGCTCTTTGAGTTCATCCGGCCCGGCTGGGGCCAACATCTTGATAAAATTGCTAACCGTGGAAGAGCTGGTAAAGGTTACAACATCGATTTTTCCCTGCGTAAGCGCCTGGCGGAGTGCGGTCGGGCCGGTTCCTTCATCGCTGTCCACAGGTACCACATTGCGATAGACCGGAGCCACCATCACCTCTGCACCGGCCTGGGTCAGGGCCTGGGGCAAGGTCTCGCGGGCCACCTCGGCCCGGGGGATGAGAATCTTCTTTTCCGCCACTCCCAGGTTGACCAGACTGGCGGCGAGGCCGTCGCCGGTAAACTCTTCCGGGAGCAGATCCGCCCGGATTCCAAAACCGGCCAACGACTCGGCCGTGGCCTTGCCCACCACCGCCACCCTGGCGTTGTGCAATGCACGGGCGTCCAGCCCCTTTTTGAGAAGACGTTCAAAAAAACAGCCCACCGCATTGATGCTGGTAAAGAGCACCCAGTCGTAGCGATCAAGCCGGTCCAGTTCCCGGTCCACCACCGCCATAGACTCCGGCGGCCTGATGGCGATGGTCGCACATTCAAGACAATCTGCGCCCAACTCCTCCAGCCGATGCACCAGTTCGCTGGCCTGTTCCCTGGTCCTGGTCACCAGGACCTTCTTGCCGAACAAGGCTCGCTTCTCGAACCAATTGATCGTATCCCGGAGCGAGACCACATCGCCCACCACCACCAGGGCGGGCGGGGTGATGTGGGCCTCGCGGACCACCTCGGTGATAGTGGCCAGGGTGCCGACCACGGTGCGCTGCTCCGGGGTCGAGGCCCAGCGGACCACTGCCACCGGGGTCTGCGGGTCCCGGCCGTGCTTGATCAGGTTCGCGGTAATGGCCGGCAGATTCTTGATCCCCATATAGATGACCAGGGTGCCGACCCCGGTGGCCAGCTTGTCCCAGGCGATATTGCTGCTCGGCTTGGTGGGGTCCTCATGGCCGGTGACAAAGGCCACGGTAGCGGTATAACGCCGATGGGTAATGGGAATCCCGGCAAAGGTGGCCGCGGCCGTGGCCGAGGTCACCCCGGGCACCACCTCAAAGGGCAGACCGGCGGCAACCAGTTCCTCGACCTCCTCGCCGCCCCGGCCGAAGATAAAGGGGTCGCCGCCCTTGAGCCGGACCACGGTCTTGCCGGCCCGAGCCCGTCCCACCAGCATCCGGTTGATCTCCTCCTGGGTGTGGGTATGCTTGACCCCGCCCTTCTTGCCGGCGTAGATCATCTCCGCATCCCGGGGCACGTGTTTGAGCAGTTTCTTGGGGGCGAGATAGTCGTATATCACCACCTCGGCACGCTTGAGCAGCTCCAGGCCCCGGACGGTGATCAACCCCGGGTCACCGGGGCCGGCGCCGACCAGATAGACCATCGGTTTTTTGGATTTCTTTTGCTCCGATCCCTCGGCCGCATGTGTATTGCAACTCACCCTATCCGTTCCCCTGTGCGCTGTTATAAACCCGGGCCAGAATCTCCCGGCCGCCGGCGGCAATGACCTCATCGGCCAGGCCGCGCCCCAGACTCTCGGCCTGGTCCCATGGCCCTGACCGGCTCAACCTGATCACCTCCCTGCCATCCTCGGAGGCCACCAGTCCGCTGAGCGCCAGAATCTTTTTGCCGGCCTGCTCCGCTACCCGGCAGAAGGCGCCGATCGGCACCTGGCAGCCCCCTTCCAGTTGATCAAGAAAAGCTCGCTCAGCCGCCACGGTAACAGCGGTGGTCTCGTCATTCAGAAAGGCGAGCCCGGCCAGCAGTTCGTGGTCATCCCGGCGCAACTCGATCCCCAGGGCGCCCTGGCCCACGGCCGGCAGCATCTCTTCCGGAGAAAAATAACTGACCGCCCGCCGGCTCAATCCCAGCCGGTTGAGCCCGGCGGATGCAAGAATGATCGCCTCATACCGGCCTTCATCCAGCTTGCGCAGCCGGGTATCAAGATTGCCGCGCAGATTCTCGATTACCAGATCGGGCCGGAGCGCGGCCAACTGGCAGCGGCGGCGCAGGCTGCTGGTGCCGACCCTGGCCCCGGCCGGCAGCCCGGCCGGGGAGGAATAATTGTTGGCAACAAAGGCGTCCCGGGGGTCCTCCCGCCCGGGGATGATCCCCAGGTGCAGAGGTCCGGGCAACTCGGCCGGCACATCCTTCATGCTGTGCACCGCCAGATCGACCTCTTGCCGCAGCAGGGCCTCCTCGATCTCCTTGACAAAGAGCCCCTTGCCGCCCACCTTGGCCAGGGGAACGTCCAGGATCTTGTCGCCCTTGGTCACGATCTTGACCAGCTCCACCGATACCTCGGGGTAGCGGTCCTCTATCTGCTTTTTGGTCCAGGTGGACTGGGTAACGGCCAGCAGGCTGCCCCGGGTCCCGATCTTGATTGTCTTGCGCATCATTTTTTCCTTGGCGGCTTCGTAAAAACTAAAATTTTTACCGCTGAGTACGGTAGAGGCCGCAGAGAAAGTCCTGTTATTTTAGTAAGCGTTCACCAGCACCTCATCTTCGCCCATTTTGGCCTGCTCGAACAGCACCAGTATGCTTCGCAGTCCCAAATGAACGAATCTAAGCCACTGGTGAACGCTTACGGGCATGAGATTACCATAAATCCGTACCCCCGGTGAACGGTTACTTATTTTAAATGATAACCCTGCG
>JAKITW010000084.1 GCA_021647905.1 Desulfobacterales bacterium
CCGGCGCCTTGTCGATCTCGCTGAAATCAACAAAGCTTGCCTGACCCTTGGTCGCCAGCACCCGGGTGATCGCCGCGGTCAACGTGGTCTTGCCATGGTCGATGTGGCCGATCGTGCCTACGTTTACGTGCGGTTTCGTCCGCTCGAATTTTTCCTTTGCCATGCCGTCTTCTCCTCAAACCTGGATTATCCTGCTCTTTGCCCGCTCGAGCCGCAGCCCGATACCATTTAAATTTTATGGAGCCCACGACCGGACTTGAACCGGTGACCTCTTCCTTACCAAGGAAGTGCTCTACCACCTGAGCTACGTGGGCTCACTACTCCCGGCCTTGAATATCACCCGGCCGCAAACGAAAAAGGGCCCCGCAGAACGCCCGCACGTCTCAATGCGGATGGAGCGTGGAGCGGGAAACGGGTCTCGAACCCGCAACCCTCAGCTTGGAAGGCTGATGCTCTACCAGTTGAGCTATTCCCGCTTGGATTTACCTGCCGGTGGGGTAACCGCCCACCCAGGACACTCTTCATGAGGCGGACAGTTCGTGGATTGTAACCACCTGAGCCTTTACACACACAAAAGCTGACACCATGCACACATGAATGCCAAGCAGCGCCATCGTTTCACCGCCCGGCGGCCCGCAAATTTCAACCACCGGCCGCCACTTCAACAGCCAGACTCCGGTTAAAGACCGCACCTGGTTCGAGGCGATGGTGGAGGGGGGAGGATTCGAACCTCCGAAGGCATCGCCGACAGATTTACAGTCTGTTCCCTTTGGCCGCTCGGGAACCCCTCCATTTTATAACAGTTCACCGGGGTACAAACGCTCCGGTCAATCCTCCGAACCGTAAGAGTTTACCAGTGCCAGGCCTGGTTCAAGCAGGCCGGGGAAGTCCATGGCCCGCTGCTGTCAGCCGCCTGATCGAACGAGGAAAACAAAGACTCCGGGATGGGGTGCTGGTGAATCTTGCCCATATTTTGTCGCGGATGCTCGTACACATCCCTTGCGGCCACTTCCGGCCGCGGCTCGCATAACTCGGCTGGAGCTGGCGATGGGACTTGAACCCGCAACCTGCTGATTACAAATCAGCTGCTCTGCCAATTGAGCTACGCCAGCGCGGAAGCAAGCAACACTAATCCGTTAACCGGTAAAAATCAACCTTTTTTTTGGTCCGGTTTCAACGCTGGTTATGCCCGCTCAGTCCCTGCTGACCGCTACCGCAAAAGCCCTGTAAAACAGCCTTATTCGGCGACCTTACGGGTGACGAACCCGCTTTGCCGGTAGTTTTCAAAGGCCATGGCCACGGTACGGTAGATCATGTGGGCGAACTTGGTATAGGGCATATAGATAAACAACATCAGCACTGCGACCAGGTGGGCGTAGTAGATTACATAGCCCAGGGTCATCAACCCCATCAACCGCATCACCTCGGCGCCCAGGCCGGTAACACCCACGGCCATGATCTCGCCGATCAGGAACCAGTCATAAAAGGTCGGGGTAATGCCCTGTTCCGCCTCCATCTTGGAGCGATTCGACCAGAGAATCCAGATGCCGACGATAAGGGCGATGGCGCTGACATTGGCCAGCAGTTTGAACGGATCGATCAGGGGGACGACCTTGTGCAGCTCGGGAAAGAAGTAACCGAAGAAATCCTTCCGGATGAACACGTAGTTGGTCACGATGAACAGGCCGATAAAGGAAAGCAGCAGTGGCAGGTGGCCCGTGACCCGATTCTTATTCACCCCGCACTGGTTGAACCGCTTATGCTGGACGGTCTCCACAACCGCCGGGGCCAGAAAATCCCTGACAAACTGGATGGCCGAGGGCCGGAACTGGGAACCGGCGGCTACCCCTTCGTTCATCTTGCCCCACAGGGCCGAGGCGCCCTTAAAGGCGGCGAACAGGGAAAACGCCGCGGCCGACAGGAAGATGATGTCAATGAAAAATACGTTCTTGGTCAGGAAATGGTGTTCCCAATGGCCGAAGAACTGGCCATAGCCATACTCCTTGAAGGTCTGGGCGTCGGGCAGGTGCAGACCGCCGGAGATCAGCCACATCACCAGGATAAATACCGCCGGAACCCCGATCAGAAGCGGCAGGTTGCGGCCGTTGCTGGCCAGCTTGGCCAGGCCGCTGGGAAAACCGTAATGGGTGTACATATAGGCCCGGATCGCGCCGAGAACATCGCCGGGCTTGGCGCCCCGGGGGCAATAGGCGGTACAGTCACCGCATTGATGGCAGAGCAGCACGTCCGGATCAGCGGCCAGTTTGTCCTTCAAACCCCACTGGGCCCAGATCATCTCCTTGCGAGGAAAAGGCTTGGCGTCCGAGGCCAGCGGGCAGATCACCGAACAGGTAGCACACTGGTAGCATTTCTTCAGCGTGTCTCCGCCTGCGTCCTTGAGAAATTTAATGAATTGTAAATCAGGCTCAACTTTCATTGTCATGGTAGTGCCTCCCGTCTTCTATCCTTCTCTCCCGCGTTTGCCGCAGATTTCTTCCAGTAGAACGAGCCCTTATGCCCGGCTACGGTCACTTACCACAAACCAAACCCCCGTGGCAACTGAAAAATGGGAACAAGTCGTCCGCCGGAACACACTGTCCGGCAAACGACTTGTTCCGTCATAATGCAACCGCATGCCAAGGGGCTAGAAGCCCTTGAACGGACTCGGGCCCAACTCCACCATCTCCTCGACAAAATCCGCGATGATCTGCGGGATCTTATTGTAGTCGGAGATGGCGATCTGCTTGGAGGTCACCCGCTCGGTTTCCAGGCCGAGACTGCTCAAGGTCTCGCCGATGTTCTCCATCCGCTTGGTGGCGATCTCGCTGCCCTTGACAAAGTGGCATTGATAATCGTCACCGTACTGACAGCCGAGGAGAATCACCCCGTCCATGCCGGCGCCCATGGCGTCCTTGATCCAGACCATGTTCACCGAACCAAGGCAGCGGACCGGGATCACCCGCACCAGATTGCTGATGTTCAGACGCCGGATGGCGGCCATATCCAGGGCCGGGTAGGCGTCGTTCTCGCAGACCAGGGCCAGGATCCGCAGTTTATCGTCATCATCGTCAGGCACCTCGATGGCCTTGACCATCGAACCGATCATATCGACGTTGTAGTTCTTGAAGCCGATGATCCGCTCCGGACAGGCGCCCATACAGGTACCGCAACGCCGGCACCGGGTCGGATTGGGCAGCGGCGTGCCCTTCTCGTCGTCGTCCAGGGCGCCGAAGGGGCACTCCTCGGTGCAGCGCTTACATTGGGTGCAGCGTTGAAAGAAGAAATCCGGATAGGACTTGTCGCCGGAGCGGGGATGGACCGCCACCCCGCGGTCCACCGATTCGAGACACTGGATCGCCTTTAAGGCCGCGCCGGTGGCATCGTCAATGGTCTCTTCCACGGTCATTGCCTTGCGGACACCGCCACTGGTGTAGATACCGGTCCGGCGGGTCTCATAGGGGAAGCAGATGAAGTGCGAGTCCGCATACCCGTCAAAGAGATCCAGGTCAAGGAAGGCCGGCCCCTGGCGATAGGCCAGGTTGATGGTGTCCTCGTCCTTGGTGGTGGGCTCCATGCCGGCCGCCAGAACCACCATGTCCACGTTGATGTCCATGTCCTCCTGGAGCAGGGTGTCGGAAGCGGCAAGGTTCAAGGAACCGTCGCTGGCCTCGGTCACCCCGGTCACCTGGGCCTTGGTCAGAAAGATACCGTCATCGTTCTGAGCGGCCTTGTAGAACAGTTCCATGTTGCCCGGGGTCCGCATATGCTGGTACAGGATATAGGCCTTAGCGCCGGAGTTGTCCTCCCGGACATACTTGGCCTGCTTCAATGCCACCAGGCTGGTGACCGAGTTACAGTAGGGGAAATCCTTGTCATCCTCGGCCCCGCCGGGGCTCTGGACAAAGGCCACCGACTCCACCGGCTTGCCGTCGGAGGGGCGGGCGATCTTGCCCTTGGCGGCCATCTCCTCGAACTCAAGGTTGGTAACCACATTCTTGAAGCTGCCGTAGCCGAGATGCTCGTACCCGGAGACATCGGCCGGTTTCCAGCCGGTGGCCAGAATCACCGCGCCGAAATCCTCGGCATCGGGATTCTCTTCCATATAGCCTTTCATGCCGACATTGGGATCTTCCATCTCGCCCTTGTCGATCTTGTCCTGCTCGTCGACACCGACCTTGGCCGGGGCATCCCATTCGCCGCTGGTACCGG
This sequence comes from Desulfobacterales bacterium, assembly GCA_021647905.1. Classification (NCBI taxonomy): domain Bacteria; kingdom Pseudomonadati; phylum Thermodesulfobacteriota; class Desulfobacteria; order Desulfobacterales; species Desulfobacterales bacterium. The sequence continues at coordinate 4,210 of JAKITW010000084.1, forward strand.
CAGGCTTCATGGTCACCTTGAAGGCGCCGGGGGCGCCGCCGATCCGGGCAATCTCGGTTCCGATCCTGACGGTGATATTGTCCGCCGCCTCCACCGCGCTGATCAACTCGCCGATGGAGGGACTCTCAAGATCGGTCCAGGGCGCCCTGGTGGGCAGCTGTTTGCGCCATTGGGCCGCATGGCCGCCCAGCACATCACCCTTTTCGACCAGCGTCACCTCGTAACCGGTATTGGCCGCCTCCATGGCCGCGGTAAGCCCGGCCACACCGCCGCCCATCACCAGGATCTTCTTGCTGATCGTCTCCAGTTGATAGGGCTCGGGCAGTTCGGTCTTCTGGGCCTGGACGCAGGCCATCCGCAGATAGTCGTCGGCCTGCTCGTTGACATATTCGGGATCAGCATCATCGGCGTTGCTCCAGACCACCTGCTCCCGGAGATTGGCCCGGATGGTGATCTTGTCCTCGCCAAAATCAAACTCATCCTGCATCACCCGGGGGGAACAGGCGGCGACGATAACGGTGTTTACCCCCTCATTATTGATATCATTCTCGATTACGGCCCGCCCGTCGGCCCCACAGAGGAATTCGTGGGTCTTGCAGGTCATCCCCTCCTCGCCGGCAACTCCGGAGAGCGCCTCAATATCAAGGGCATCGCCGATTCCACAACCGGTGCATATGTATGCACTGTACTTTTTATCCATCGACCATTACCTCCTCGTTGCTTGAATGGCTTTTAAGGCTGCTGCAGTTGAGTTCTGACCGGAAGTGACGACATCGGCGGCTTTCTTGGCACAACCGGAAGCGATCATCCCGCTGGCCGGGTCGGAAAGGACAAAGCCGTTACCGTCCATCTGCAGACCAAGGGCCGCGCCCTGGGCCTTCAGGGCCGGTTCCATGCCGGTGGCCAGGATTGCCATATCCACCTTCTGCCGGACCTTTTCGCCGGTCACCGCATTCTCCGCAACCACGGTTACCCCGCCGTCATCCTCAGAGATAATGTCGGCAACCTTCCCCTTGATGAAGCTGGTGTTCTCGTCAGCCATTATCTTCTCACGGAATTTTTCGTATTTGCCCGGGGTACGCAGGTCGATGTAGAAGACGTACACCTTGGCCTCGGGATAGCGCTCCCGGATATAGGTAATCTGCTTCATGGTGGCCATGCAGCAGATGTAGGAGCAGTATTCGAGATGATTCTCATCCCGGCTGCCGGCGCACTGCACAAAGGCGAAGCTCTCGGGTTCCTTGCCGTCACCGGGGCGGAGAATCCGGCCGGTGGTGGGACCGTTGGGCGCTGCCAGCCGCTCCATCATCATATTGGTGATAATAGCGTTGCTGGAGTCAAACTTGAGATTATCCATCTTGGTGGGCTCGTAGGGGTTCCAGCCGGTGGCCCAGACAATGGAGCCCACATCAAGGGTAAAGGTCTTGGCCGCGCCCTCCAGATCGATGGCCTCATACTTACAGGCCTCGACACACTTGCCGCACCTGGTGCAGGCGGCCATGTCCACCACGTACTTCATCGGAAAGGCCATGTCATGGGCCTTGTAGATGGCCTTGGTCTTGTCCATGTTGAAGTTGAACGTATTGTCGCGCTCTTCGGGGCAGACGTCCACACAGGCGTTGCAGCCGGTGCAGTTGTTGTTGACCCCGCGGGGCCTGGACTCCAGGGTAACCTGGTAGCTGCCGGGCACTCCGGAAACACTCTGCACCTCGGTCATGGTGTACATCCGGATCCTGCGGTTGTTCTTGATCCGCTTGAAGTTGATCTCCAGGCCGCAGGTGGGGGGACACAGCTTGGGGAAGTACTGGTTCAGCTGCGCAACCCGGCCGCCCATATAGGGATTTTTTTCAATCAGAAAGACATCGTGCCCAACTTCCGCGGCCTCCACCGCGGCCGTCAGCCCGCTAATGCCACCGCCAACGACCAATATGCCACCACCGGTCCCAGGTGTGCTGCGTTCGTCCGTCATGCCATTCCTCCATTGCTTAAATTATAAGTTGCCAGACATTGGTTGAGTTGTTTCAACAGGCAGGTAAATTGGAACCGCCGGGGCCGGACTTCAGTCAGGCTCTCCAGTCACCGTGCCGGCTCAAACAACCGAACCAACTGGTGGGTGCTTCCGGGTCAGCTATAAAAAATCTCCAGGCGCCCTTTTCGGGCGCCTGGAGATTTTCGGTTAGACTACGTCAGGATCATCGCTGCTGGCAATGATAATCCCGGGGTTAATGATTAGAGCCACGGATCGGTCTCAACAACGTTGATGCACTCGACCTTCTCGCACTTCCACTCCTTGGTCTCGGGATCAAAGGTGGAGTTGACAAAGCACTTCCAGTTCTCATCGTCAACCGCCGGGAAATCGGACCGGTAGTAGAATCCGGGATAACGGGACTCTTTGCGGAACTCGATGTGGCGGATGTGGGTCTCCACACACCAGATGCGGTGATAGTTCTCCCAGCACCTCATCAGCTCGTGCAGATCGCCGGCCGCCATCTTCTCGGCATCCTCGCGCATCATCCGCAGCAGATCGAGGCAGATGTTGAGCAGCTTGCCGGAGGTCATGTAGTAGGTGGCAACACCGCCGCCATACTCGTCAGTGGCCTTCATCAGCCGCATCATCAGACCGGCGGGTTTGCAGTAGTTGGGGTTGATATCGGAAGCAGTGGTAAACGCGGCATGCTCGGCATACAGCTTGACCGGTGCGTAGATTTCATCAGCCAGTTCCTGAGCGGTCTGCTTCAGTTCGGGCTTGAAATCGGCATGGTCGCGGCAGTACTTGACCATCTGCTTGGCCACGATCCGACCCTCGGCATGGGAACCGGAGGAGAACTTATGCCCGGAGGCGCCAACGCCGTCACCGGCGGTGAACAAACCGTTGACCGTGGTCATCCGGTTGTAGCCCCACTTGTAGGCATCAGGTACCCAGTCCTCATTGGGGCCGGAGGTCCAGATGCCGCAGCAGCCGGAGTGTGAACCCAGCATATAGGGCTCGGTGGGCATGATCTCGGAGCCGACCTTCTCGGGCTCGATGTTGGCGCCGGCCCACAGACCGGCCTGGCCGACCGACATGTCGAGGAAATCTTCCCAGGCCTCGGACTCAAGGTGTTTCCAGAACTTCTTGACTTCTTTCTCGCTCTTGCCGGAAGCACGCGCATCGTCGAGGAAGGCGTTCAGGGCAACGTCGGTGGCCATGTAGATCGGGCCCCGTCCTTCCTTCAGCTCCTTCATCATCAGGTGGTTCCGCAGACAGGTCGGCGTAACCGCCGAGGCGCCGTAAGGCATGAAATTTTTCAATTCTTCCTTGGCCGCATCACTGCCGGCATAGAACTCGCCCAAACCGTTCTGCACCTTGGCCTTGAACAGCAGGAACCAGGCGCCGACCGGGCCGTAACCGTCTTTGAACCGGGCCGGGGTGAAACGGTTTTCCATCATGGTCAGGGTGGCGCCGACCTGGGCGCACATGGTGTAGGTGGAACCGGCGTTCCATACCGGGTACCAGGCCCGGCCCTTACCCTCACCAGTGGACCGCGGCCGGAAGATGTTTACCGCGCCGCCGCAGGCGACCAGCATGGTCTTACAGGTGAAGACGTGGACCTTGTTCTCGCGGGTGGAGAAGCCGACCGCGCCGGCAATCTGGTTGGGCACGTTCTTGTCGAGCAGCAGCTTGACGATGAAGATCCTCTCCAGGCAGTTCTCTTCGCCCAGGGCGGTCTTGGCCGGCTCGGCAACGATGCACTTGTAGGACTCACCGTTGATCATGATCTGCCACTTACCGGTCCGGACCGGCTGGCCGCCTTCGCGCAGGGTCGGGGCCGGCTTGGCGCCGTCCAGGGTGGAGCCGTCTTCAGCCTTCTTCCAGATCGGCAGGCCCCATTCCTCAAACAGCTTGACCGACTCGTCAACGTGCCGGCCGAGGTCATAGATCAGGTCCTCGCGGACAACGCCCATCAGGTCGTTGCGCACCATCTTGACGTAGTTCTCGATCGGGTTCTCGCCGATGTAGGTGTTGATGGCGGACAGACCCTGAGCCACGGCGCCGGAACGCTCCATGGCAGCCTTGTCAACCAGGGTGATCTTCAGGTCGGCCGGGGCCCATTTCTTGATCTCGAATGCAGTACCGCAGGCGGCCATACCGCCACCGACGATCAGTACATCACACTCGTGCTCGACAATCTCTGGATTGGGATCGGCAGGAAGCTCTCCCAGGGGTTTATTCGGTAACGCCATATTCGTTTCCTCCTATATGAATATTAAGTACAATTATAAACATCCAACCAGGTAAAGTTCTTTCCTACTTGGGAGAGGGGAGATCCCCTTCCAGGAACAGACTCTCATTATCCAGGTTGTCACCCTTGCCGTCAAGATAGGCATTGGCAGCACCCTCGGCCGTGGTCCGGATGGGGAACTTGAACCGCTTCATGTTGCCGTTTCTGAATTTAACCGTCCACATGATGGAGTCGGAACTCCGCATCGGATGCACCATGCCGCCCATGGGGACAAAGTCATTGTAACCGCGGACGGCAATCGCGCCCTGCGGGCAGATTTTAACGCAGGAATAACATTCCCAGCAGGCATCCGGCTCCTGATTGTAGGCCTTCATCTCCTCCTTGTTCAAGACCATCAGATCATTGGGGCAGATGTACATGCAGGCTGTTTTGTCGCCGCCTTTACAACCATCACATTTTTCAGCTTCTACATAGCTTGGCATTCAATTACCTCCTCAACTTGGATTGACCTTTTGCAGGTCCCGATCCCGCTGGAACCCGTTTTATCCTATACAATCTGCCGGGCCGCCAGGAAGATTATCATCTCTTCAAAGCGCCCCGGCCTTTTACATCTGCCGGGCTTAACTGTTCAAGCTCCCTGTGATTTTCTTGAAAACAGCCGGTAGGCACGCCCCTGACAACCAACTGATTTTCTTTGCTAATACCGTTAAAGCCGACCGGACGAACCGGTCAACTATGACTGAACGGTCACTCATTTCTGACAACGGATGTATAATTTGTAGTATGGGAAATGTCAAGGAAAAAACACAGCTCGGCAACGGAGATTCCCAGGAATAAACAGCAGCGGATCAGTAGTCGCGTCGCACCAGAACTTCGCGCGGCTTCGAACCGTCACCAGGGCCGACGATTCCTTCCTTTTCCATGATTTCGATCATCCGCGCGGCCCGGTTATATCCCACCCGCAGACGCCGCTGCACCATGGAAATAGATGCCTGGCCGCTCTCGGTGACCAGGGCCACTGCTTCATCGTACTTGGGATCATGTTCATCGTCGGCCGCCTCGGAACCGTCCTCGTTCGACTCGACGATTTCAAGCACTGATTCGTCATAGCGGGCCGCGCCCTGTTCCTTGATAAAGGATACGATCCGCTCGATCTCTTTCTCCGAGATATAGGCGCCGTGGATTCTCTGCAGCCGGGCCTTGCGCGGCGGCAGCAGGAGCATGTCGCCGTCGCCGAGCAGATGCTCGGCCCCGGTGGAGTCGAGTATGGTCCGGGAATCAATCTTGGAAAAGACCTTAAAGGAAATCCGGGTGGGGAAATTGGCCTTGATCAACCCGGTGAGTACGTCCACCGAGGGCCGCTGGGTGGCGAGGATCAGGTGGATTCCCGCGGCCCGGGCCATCTGCGCCAGCCTGGCGATGGAGTCCTCGACATCCCGGGAAGAGACCATCATCAGGTCGGCCAGTTCATCGACCACGATCACGATCAGCGGCAGCTTTTCCCCGGCCACCTCGTTGTAGCTGGCGATGTTCTTGACCCGCAACTCATCGAGCAGTTCATATCGCCGTTCCATCTCGCGCACCGCCCACTGCAGGGCGCGGTTGGCCATTTTCGGCTCCACCACCACCGGATGCAGAAGGTGGGGAATCGCCTCATAGCCGGACAGTTCGATCCGCTTGGGATCAATCAGCAGGAAACGCACCTCGTCCGGGGTGGCGCGAAAGAGGATGGAGCAGATAATGGCATTGATGGCCACGCTCTTGCCCGACCCGGTGGCCCCGGCAATGAGCAGATGCGGCATCTTGGCCAGATCGGCGAACACCGGCTTGCCCACCACGTCCTTGCCCAGACCCAGGGCCAGCTTGGAGCTGGAATTACGAAAAGAGTCGCTGGCCAGGATGTCCCGGATATAGACGATCTCCCGCTGCGGGTTGGGGATTTCGATCCCCAGGGCCGCCTTGCCGGGAATCGAGCCGATGATCCGCACCGATTCCGCCTTCAGCCCCATGGCCAGGTCATCGGCCAGGCCGACGATCTTGTTGATCTTGACCCCCGGGGCCGGGGCAAACTCATAGGTGGTCACCACCGGGCCGGGTGAAATGCCGCCGACTTTGCCGATCACCCCGAAGTCCTTGAGCTTCTCCTCAAGCTGCCGACTCACCGCATAGTAATGATCCCGGTCGAATTTCGGCCCGTTGCCATTGGCCTTGTCCAGAAGCCCGAGGCCGGGGAGATGATATTCACCGGCCTGGACCGGCACCACCTGAAAATCCCCGATCTCCTCGTTTTCATACTCAGACACCAGCGGTTCCTGGACATGGACCACCGCCTTGGGCCCATCCTCCCTCGACTCGACCGGGGCCGGGGCGTGTCGAGAAGATTTGTCCCGTCCGGCCCGGGGTTGCGTTCCCCCCCGGAACCGGGCAACAAGGAGGCCGCCGCACCGCACCAGTCCCTGGCCCAGGGAAAGGGGCGAGAAGCGCAGCGCCAGCATCAGGGAAAGAAGAAAGGCCAGCAGCAACAGCAGGAGGGAGCCGGGCTGGCCGAAATAGCGATGCAGAAAGGCCAGCAGGATGTTGCCGGTATGACCTCCGGCCGGATAGACCCGGCCCAAAAGGGTCACGGTCCGGACCGCCGGGGTGACAAAAAAAGCGACCAGGCCGCTACCGGCAATAATCAACCCGAGTCCGCCGGCGATAATCTGGGGAAGACGGGTCGGCAACGAGCGGGAGAAATAAAACTTAACAGCATAGAGACCCGGCAGCAGGACCAGCCAGAAGGAATTCACCCCCAGAAACTCCAACAGAAAATCAGCAGTATAATGGCCGACCGGACCGCACCAGTTCACTGCCGCGGTGACCGGCTCGACCGAACGGGCCGCGGACAGGGAGAAACTGGCCAGGCTTAGGAAAAGAAACAGGGCGCCGCAGAAAACCGCAATGGCCAGGATCTCCTGGACCAGGCTCAACGACTGTTCTTTTTTCTGTTTCCGGGCCATAGGCTCTGGGTTGTACTTGGTGCAAATCAGGGGTCAGGGGTCAGGGGTCAGGGGTCAGGGGTCAGGGGTCAGGGGTCAAGG
>JAKITW010000085.1 GCA_021647905.1 Desulfobacterales bacterium
CATACTGGTGCTATTCGAGCAGGCCAGGTAAGCGAGGCACGAGCCTCCGAAATGGGCGAAGATGAGGTGCTGGTGAACGCTTACCTCAATGGAGCGGCCGTTGGTAGAAGAAGACCCCTTTCCCGACAGGAGGGGGGGACTGAATGTTTACGGCAGCGGTAAGGCGGTTGGTAGGTAAAAACCAGTAGTGTGCCAATGGATCCTTTGGTGTTTTTCGATTTTGTTCGTTGTCTGTGGCTACACCGCAAGGGATGGAGCGGGGTGTGATCTTGCCAAATTAGAAGAAATTGCATAAATATGAAGCCCTGTCCAATAAAATCGAACCAGGGATAACAAGACAGTCATGAAACTTCGAACCTGTGTCACCCCGGACCGGGGGTTTGTCTTTGGTATTCACAAGCCAGCCTATACGGTGGCCAATCTGCGCGGCAATGACGCGATTGAACCATTGGGCCTGCTTGCTGACGGGCGGGTTCATGACAATCGCGCCAATTTCCCGGCCCGGGCAGTGGACGAGCCGGCCGCGGACTGGGTATACGAGATTGCCAATGTTTTTCCCTTCCGGGGCGCCACCTATATCGGCCGGGCCTGGGCTGATCGCGCTGCCGCGGATATCGGCGCCATCGGTCTGCCGGCCCCCCCCTCGGTCTCCATGCACCAGGCCCTGCGGGGCGGGTTGGAGGATGAAAACCGGACCGGGGCTATCTTCGCCCGGCTGCCGGAACCGGTGCTGCTCGCCCTGGCCGCCACCTCCACCGATCCCGAGGATCTGGTCGCCCTGGCCCGTCTCTGCTGTGAGTTTATCGATGATCCGCAGGAGCCGGGCCGGCCGGCCGGGCTGCGGTTCAAGCCCGACGCCCGGGGCCGGATCCGGCCGGTGATCCGCAGCCATGATCTGTTCGAAACCCTGGCCAACAACCCCCATCTCCCGGATGGCTACAAGGAGGTGATGGTACTCAGGCCAGGGGCCCAGGGGGGGAGCGAGATCGTCGGCGAATGGCCGGGGTCGCGCAGCCATGTCTTTGAGTACCTGCGCCGCAACAGTTATATCCCCTGGGGCCATTATGCGGCCAACATGGCCAATGACGCGGTGCGCTACCGGATGGCGGAACTGGGCCGGGAAGATATCACCGGCCTGCGCCATCTCTATTACCAGCGCACCTATGTCCGGCTCGGTACCATGCTCGGGATCGAGTTGCCCGGGACCGGCCGGCCCCTGGCCCCGGATGAGTTGGAAACGCTCCGGCAGGAGGTCATGGCAGCCCTGGCGGCCCGGGACCGGGACTTGCCGTTTACCGCCACCCTCTGGGGCTGGAATTTCGGTTTTGATTTTGCGCCCAGCGGCTACCGGCTCCATGCCTCGCACCAGCAGATCCATCAGCAGTACGCCCTGGTTTCGGCAACGGTTCCTGTTTATGACGCCAGGGGCCGGCAAACGGGCGCGATTCCGTCCTACGGCTGCGGTGACCTGGTGGCGGATTTCATTGATGACTATCGCCGGGAGCATGACAGTGATTTTTTCAGCGACTACCTGCGGGCCATCCGCGGCAACCGGCGCATGGACAATGATCCCGGCCGGGAGCGGAGCCTGATTGTCTTTGAGGACGACCAGGTGATTCTTTTCGTGCCCAAGGCCCAGACCTCGCAGTGGGAGCTGCAACTGATGACCAAGGCCCCGGTGGGCAACATCCTTGAGGCCGGCCGGGCAATGCGCGATTCCCTTGATTACGGGCTGTTGCTGGCCCAGCAGGCGCTTGCCGCGCTGGGCGCCCGGCTGGTGACCAGTATCGAATATCCCAAGCGATTCAATGCCGGCGATACCGGCCAGCGCCTCCTCTATTCCCTGCTGCCCAGGCTGCCCCAATCGCCCGGCGCCTTTTCCGAGGCCCAGCTCCGTTTCATCATCGGCCATTATCCAGAGGATTTCGCTGCCGCCTGCCGGACTCGGCTGGCCGCCCTTGATTGCGGTCAGAGCGGATGGGGAACCACATGAAATTAGGCGTTTCTTTGGTGAACGGTTATAATTTTGTCGGTCTCGCGACAACCCGCTCGACGGACGTGATTCGTCTTGTAACTTGTTGATTTTATTGGGTGGCATTTGAAGCCTTTCGGGTTGTTACGAGTTCATCAATTTTGTTTATTGACACCTCGCCCTATTTGCCTTACTCTATTGTAAGATACAGCAAAAAAGTAAGGAGGATTATATGGCGCTGGCAACACTCACCACAAAGGGACAAGTTACTATCCCTAAAAAAATCAGAGAAGCCTTGAAATTGCATGCCGGTGACAAAATCGACATCATTGTTACGGAAAACAGAGAAGCTATAATCAAGCCTGTCTCCAGAAAAGTAGATGACCTCTTTTGCAAATTGCATAAACCAGGTAGAAAAGCCGTGTCTCTCGAAGCTATGGACGATGCAGTCAGAAACAGAATGAAGATAAGACGTAACCCAGATAAACTGGAAAAGAAATTAAGGTCTTAGGGATAAGTGAAGGGGATAGATACAAACTTGTTGGTTCGTTTTTTGGTGGGCGACAATGAACACCAGACCAAGAAAGTTTATAATATATTTAAAAAAGCTGAATCATCAAAACAGGAGTTATTTGTACCACTACTCATCGTGCTTGAATTGATCTGGGTTTTAGAATCAGCCTACGAAATCCCAAGAAATGAAATTTTAGATTCAATCAGCGAGCTTTTGTTAATGCCTATTTTAAAATTTGAGCAGCAGTCAACCTTGCAACAGTTCACGATTGCCGCTCAAGGGAACAGGTATGATCTTTCAGATTTATTAATTGCTCATTCCGCCAAATTCCATGGTTGCGACGCTGTACTTACTTTCGACAAAAAAGCATCAAAATTCAGTTTATTTGAGATGGCGGAATGACGGAGGACTGAAGACAGAGGGCAGAAGACAGAGGACGGAGGACAGAAAAAATAGTGGACAGTGGACAGTGAACGGTGAACGGTGAAAAAAATATGGAGCAGTGATCATGGTCCGGATATAATATTTTTCTGACTTCTGACTTCTGACTTCTGACTTCTGACTTCTGACTTCTGACTTCTGACTTCTGACTTCTGACTTGCACCCTGCACCCTGCACCCTGCACCCTGCACCCTGCACCTTGAACCCTGCACTCAGAAGCAGGTGCATGGTGCCAAATTGAGCGATTTTAGAGATTGCAGATCATGGACATAATGGACATAAAAGAAGGGTATTACGGACAATGGGGCGGGGCCTTTACCCCGGAGGTGCTGCATTCGACCTTTGCCGAATTAAAGGCCGCCTTTAAAAAGGCCAAGGAGGACCCGGCCTTCTGGCAGGAATACGTGAACCTGATGTCCAGCTATTCCTGCCGGCCCACCCCGCTCACCGCGGCGGAGAACTTGAGTGGTCTTTTCGGCGGGGCCAGGATCTTTATCAAGCGCGAGGACCTGAACCATACCGGGGCTCACAAGGCCAACAACGTCATTGGCCAGGGGCTCCTGGTCAAGAGAATGGGCAAGAAACGGGTGATCGCCGAGACCGGGGCCGGGCAGCACGGGGTGGCCACCGCCACCATGGCCGCCAAGTTCGGTTTTGACTGCACCATCTATATGGGCGAAGAGGATGTGCGCCGGCAGCGGCCCAATGTCTTCTGGATGGAGAAACTCGGGGCCACGGTGGTGCCGGTGACCGACGGCTCCCGCACCCTGAAGGACGCGATCAACGAGGCCTTCCGCGACTGGGTCGGCAGTATGGACGACACCCATTATGTGATGGGCACGGTGTGCGGGCCCCATCCCTTTCCGGAAATGGTGGCCTGGTTCCAGTCGATTATCGGCATCGAGGCCCGGGCCCAGATCCTTGACCGCACCGGCGGACTGCCGGCCGCGGTTTACGCCTGCGTGGGCGGCGGTTCCAATGCCATGGGCATCTTTCAGGGCTTTCTCAACGATCCGGAGGTGGAGCTTGTCGGGGTGGAGGCCGGCGGCAGGGGGCTGGACAGTGGCGAACACGCCAGCCGCCTGGCGGGCCGGGATGCCTCCCCGGGCGTGGCCCAGGGATATAAGACCATGTTCCTGCAGAACGCCGACGGCCAGATGAGGGATACCCATTCAGTGGCCGCCGGGCTCGACTATATCGGGGTGTCGCCGATGCTGACCGACCTCTGGGAAAAGGGGCGGGTCCGTTTTGCCGCGGCCACTGATGCCGAGGTGATGGATACCCTGGATCTGACCATGCGGCGGGAGGGGATTATCCCGGCCCTGGAGTCGGCCCATGGTTTTGTCCAGGCCTTTAAAGAGGCGCCGGGCCTATCCCCTGACGATTCGATCATCATCAATATGTCCGGCCGGGGCGACAAGGATATCTTTACCATTGCCCACGCCTTTAATGATCCGTCCTGGAAGGAATTTATCATTGCCAGAGGAAAAGAATATGCAGCTGAATGATCAGCCCTTGACCAGGACCCTGCGAGCAGCGCTTGCTTCTAAAAAGATTCTGTTGATGACCCACCTGGTCCTGGGCTATCCCTCCTTTGCGGTCAACCGGGAGGTGGTCCGCCGGATGGTGACCGCTGGCGTGGATCTGATCGAGCTGCAGATCCCCTTTTCCGAGCCGGTGGCCGACGGGCCGATGATCTTGAAGGCCAACCAGGAATCGATCAGCTCCGGGGTCACGGTGGCCGGGTGTCTGGAGTTTGCCGCCGAGGTTATCGCGGCGCACGGGATCCCCTTCCTGTTCATGACCTATTACAATATCCTGTTCAAGTACGGGGTGGAGGACTTTGTCTCCCTGGCCAGGGAGATCGGGATCAAGGGCTTCATTGTTCCGGACCTGCCCCCGGAAGAGGGCAAGGAGTTTCTTGAGATCACCCGGGCCGCCGGCCTGGCCCCGATCCAGATCTTTGCCCCCACCTCCACCCCGGAACGGATGCGCTACCTGGCCGGGCATGGCGACGGTTTTATCTACTGCGTGGCCCGGCGCGGGGTCACCGGCAGTAAAACCGACTTCGATACCGACTTCGCCGATTACATGGTCCGCTGCCGGGCCGCCACCGACCTGCCCCTGGCCGTGGGGTTCGGCATCCGCAACCGGGATGATGTTGCTTCTCTTGTTGGCCGTGCCGATATCGCGGTGATCGGCACCGAGACCATCCGCCTGGTGGACAGCCGGGGACCCGGGGCCGTGGAGGAGTTTATCGCCGGCCTGCGTTAGGGTTTGCCGGCAGGTCTTTATCCGGTTTGTTCACACCCAGCCATGCGTGACAATATCTATTGTACATAGTAGGATGCCAGGCTGGTGCCCGGCCGAACTCCCCGCCGATACCCCTGGGACCGTGTTAAAGGCCAATGGCTCCCTAAACAACGGAAGATATCTTTTTTTCAGGTGTCACAGTGGCGAGACGAGTATGAAGATATCGCGCAGGCCGATACCCTGGATCCAGATCCTTGTCCTTACCCTGGTGTTGGGCGGTGCATGGACCTCCCCGGCCTGGGCCGTGCAGGGTCATGGCGGCATTGAGGGGCTGGTCTCCCATGAGATCGGCCATCTCCTCTTTGTCATCGGCATGGGCTATCTGCTCTTCCGGCTCTATCGGATTCCGCCCACCGGACCCGGCTGGTTTGAGTTCAAATGGTTTCTCTGGCTTATACTCCTCTGGAACTGTCTGACCTTTACCGGACATTGGCTGCATGAAATCGTTGATCCTGCTCATTTCATTACCTCAGCGGGCCGTACCGTTGCTTTCCTCATCAGCAGCCCGGCTGACCTTGTGCTTTATCTCAGTCAGTTGGATCACCTGCTGCTGGTGCCTTCTTTCCTTTTCCTGCTCCTGGCCCTGAAAAAATGGAGGCGGTTTTCGTGACTGTTTCCTGGGGTCCGGTCATAGCCATTGATATTGCCGGCTCGATCATCATCCTGGTGATCGCTCTCTGGTGCGCCTGTCTTGCCAGGGAATGGAAGCTGGACAAGCCGGAAGACACCTTCAGGCATTATATCTTCCTCCTCACCATGGCAATCGTCTTCTTTGCCATCTCCCGTTCCTTCGGCCACCTGGTCAAACAGGTCCTGTTGTTCTATGACCAGGGCCGGATCTGGGAACATATTTCTCCCTTCAGCGGGGCGATCAACACTGCTACCTTTATTGTTATCTTTGCCTTCAGCACCTATTTCCATCGAGTCCGGAAGGTGCACCGGAAGATGGAGCAATATCGGAATAATCTCGAATCCCTGGTCACGGAACGAACCGCTGACCTGGAAGCCATCAACGATATTCTTGAAAAGGAAATCGTGGAACGGCGGCAGGTGGAAGAGGAACTCCGGCAATCAAAGGCCACCCTGGAGAATGTTTTCAAGAACTCGAATCCCCTCTGTATCACCAGTATTGATCACGAGGTGCTGCGGGCCAATGATGCCTATTATGCACTCTGGCCCGAGGAGGAGGAAGAGGGGGTCCGGGCGGGCCCGAAAAAATGTTACCAGTCGCGGCCGGGCGCTCTCTGTCATACCGATCTTTGTCCCTTGACCCAGATTATGAACGGCGAAAAGATGGTGTCGGTTGAATCGACCAAGCTCGGGCGGGACGGCGAGCAGTTCTATTTTATCGTGACCGCCCGGCCCTTTCTCGACGCCGACGGCAACCTGCTCGGCATCGTTGAAAACTTCCAGGATATTACTGCCCGGAAGCGGGTCGAGGATGCCCTGGCCGCCGAGCGGGAACGGCTGGCCGTTACCCTGCGCAGCATCGGCGACGGGGTGATCACCACCGATACCGCGGGCAAGATCGTCCTGATCAATAAAATGGCCGAGGAACTTACCGGCTGGTCCCAGGCCGATGCCGTGGGCCGACAATTGCCCGAGGTGTTCAATATCCGCAACGGCAAGACCGGGGAACCCGTTGAAAACCCGATAACCAAGGTCCTGGCCAGTAACCGGATCATCGGCCTGGCCAAGCATACTATCCTCGTTGCCAGGGACGGCAGGGAAAGAAGCATTGCCGACAGCGGCGCCCCGATTCGAGACTTTCAGAGCCGGGTGGTCGGGGTGGTCCTGGTGTTCCGGGACATAACCAATACCCTGCGCATGGAGGAGGAACTGCTCAAGGTCAAGAAGCTGGAGTCGGTCGGGGTGCTGGCCGGTGGGATTGCCCATGATTTCAATAATATCCTGGTAGCGATTCTCGGCAATATCGATATGGCCGCCAGGCTTGCCAGGCCCGGAGACAAGGTCCATCAGCTGCTGATGGAAGCGGCCAAGGCCTCCCTCAGGGCCAAGGATCTGACCAAGCAGCTCCTGACCTTTTCCAAGGGCGGCGAGCCGGTCAAGGAGGCGGCCTCGATTCCGGAGGTTATCAAGGACTCGGCTGATTTTGTTCTGCATGGTGAAAAAATAGCCTGCCGATATGATATCCCGGATGATCTCTGGCTGGTTGAGATTGACAAGGGCCAGATGAGCCAGGTTATCCAGAACCTGATTTTAAATGCCAGGGACGCGATGCCGGAAGGCGGGATGATCCGGGTGGGATGTGAAAACCTTGAAAGCCTTGCCGGCGAAGAGGTGCCGTTGCCGGAGAATGAGAGGTATGTCAAGATAACGATCCAGGATAACGGCGCCGGGATCCCGGCGGATGTAATCGACAAGATCTTTGACCCCTATTTTTCCACCAAGCCAAAGGGCAGCGGCCTGGGCCTGGCCGTTGTCCATTCGATAATCAGCAAGCATAAGGGCTATGTTTCCGTGGATTCACGACCCGGAGAAGGGGCCGCCTTTGTCATCTATCTGCCGGCTTCCGCTGAAGAAGACCAGCCGGAAAAAGAGGTGGCGCCACCGCTGATCGAGGAGAAGGGAAAGATAAAGATCCTGGTAATGGATGATGAGGAAATAGTCAGGGACGCGGCGCTGAACATGCTCGAATATCTGGGATTTGATGTCGTGCTTGCCAGGGACGGGGCCGAAGCGGTCGCCATCTATCAGGAGGCCGAGGGGTCTGCCGAGCCTGTTGATCTGGTGATCATGGACCTGACCATTCCCGGGGGCATGGGGGGCCGGGAGGCTGTTGCCGAGATCCATAAGATTAATCCGGGGGCCAGGGTTGTCGTGTCCAGCGGTTATTCCAACGACCCGGTCCTGGCAAGCTATCAGGAGCATGGTTTCTGCGCGGCCATGGTCAAACCGTTCATGATCGATGACCTCAGGGAGATCATTGATCAGGCTTTATCGTAGTCAGGCGGGGAGGCGGAGCCGGAACAGCCGAAAGGGACAGCCCGGCGGCACGAGACGCCTTCCGGTTTATTTTATCACTTATTCCCGGGCAGAGGTTTCGCCATGAAGAAAATACTTGTCACCGGTGCCACCGGTCAGTTCGGCACCGCGTTGACCCAGGCATTGCGGGAGAGATACGGCACCGGTAAGGTGATAGCCGCCGGCCATAAAAGAAATCCGGCCCCCTGTCTTCTTAAGTCCGGTCCTTATCTCACCCTGGATGTCAGGGAGCGCAACCGGTTGATGAAAATTGTCAGGGAGTTCGGGATTGACACCATCTATCACCTCGCCGCCCTGCTTTCCGTCCGGGCCGAGGAGGATCCCGAACGGGCCTGGGATGTTAATGTCAACGGTCTCCGGAATGTACTGGAGGTTGCCCGGCACCGGTCATGCGCGGTGTTTCAACCAGGTTCAATCGGCGCATCCGGTCCGGCCGCCCCCCGGGACAAGATCCCCCAACTTACGAACCGGCGGCCGGCCACCATGTACGGGGTGACCAAGGTGACCGGGGAACTTCTCTGCAACTATTATTCCCACCGTTACCGGGTTAACGCCCGCGTGGTCAGGTTCCCCGGGCTCATCTCCCATGAGACCATGCCCGGCGGCGGGATTACCGATTATGCGGTGGAGATGTTTCTTGCGGCCCTTGCGGAGAAGGAATATACCTGTTTTCTGGCCCCTGACACCTTGCTTGATATGATGTACATGCCGGATGCGGTCCGGGCCGCCATTGCGGTCATGGAGGCCCGGCCGGAGGCGCTCGGCGACCGCAATGCCTTTAATGTCAGCGCCATGGCTTTTACCCCGGAAGAACTGGCAGCGGCAATCAGGGAACATGTCCCCGGGTTCAAGGTCAGCTACGAGGTGGATCCGGTGCGGCAGGCCATTGCCGATTCCTGGCCCAACCGGGTGGATGACGGCGCGGCCCCTGGCCAATGGGACTGGCAGCCGGAGTATGACCTGGAAACCACGACCCGGGAGATGCTGGAGAAACTGATCGTTTGAACGGCTTGACCGTTCAACAACACAAAAAAACATATCTGCCGCCGACCCACGGGTGATCGGCGGCCAGGCAAGATGCCTGCTCATCGCAGTTCCCGGATAATGGCGCGGATGGCCCCGGCCTGGGACTCGATACTGGCGAGGAGCCGGAACTGGACCAGGGCCCGGGCCAGGTTATGCTCCGGCCGGTCGGCCTTGAAGTAGACATTGCCTTCCAGATAGTCGGTAAAGAATCTCAGACCCAGTTCGAATGTGAGCAACCGGACGGCGTCATAGAGATACGAAAAATCGTTGTCCGTGAGCAACCGGCCGGCCATTGTAAAATAGCCTTGCAGGATGGCCCGGCACAGGTCGGGCTCAAAGCGGACCTGTTGCCATTGCCCGGGCCGCTCGCCCAGGGGATTGCAGCCCGAGCGCAGGCAGTCGCCGATATCATACTGGACCAGGCCCGGCTGGACCGTGTCCAGATCAATCAGGCTCACCACCCGGCCGGTGGTGTTGTCGATCATGAAGTTGTTTATCTTGGGATCGCCGTGGATCGGCCGCGGTTTCAGGAGTCCCCGGGCCTTGGCCTTTTCCAGGACATCGGCCCGGACCCTGGAGCGGTGTATACTATCAAGGCAGTAATTCACCTCCGGCGAGCCGGCCGGGTTTTGTGCCGCCAGGACCCGGTCATAGTGGTCCAGGTAGCCGGGGGTTATGTGAAACCCCGCCAGGGTATCGGTCAGCCGGCCAGGGGGAAGGTCGTTCAACAGGGCGTGGAACAGGCCCAGGCCATATCCGATCTCCCGGGCATGGGACTCGTCCCGGATGGTGTCAAAGGAGCGGGCATGGTTGATAAAGGTGAGCGCCCGCCAGCACGATCCGGCCTTGTCACGGAACAGATCGGCTCCGTTCCGGGTCCTAAGCACCCGCACCATCTCCCAGCGCCGGCCGGGCGGCAGGGGAGTTTGTGCCAATCGGTCCCGGACATGGGCGATACAGGTACGCAGGTTGTGCATCACCCCCTCCGGCCGGGGAAATACCCGGGGGTTGAGCTGCTGCAGGATAAAGTGTTTCTCCGCCACGGAATCCAGGGTCACCAGGAAGGTGGCGTTGATATTGCCGCTGCCGAATTCGCGGACCTGGCGGACCGTTTTTCCCGGGCTGAACTGTTCGGCAATGGTAAGGCAGTCGTTCATTCGGTGTGGTCTCCTTGCCGGGGATCATAGCGCATAACAGACATAAAAACGCGTTCTTTTGGTAACCACCCCCAGGGTAAACCCCGCCGGGGTCCGGGTTGCCTCCTGTCTGGCAGGCGCTTGCAGGGTGCCGGAGATGCGAGGCAGAGGTCTGTTCGCGGAAAAGGGAAGCAACCGAAGGGACGGTATGCGGACAGGCCGATGACCGGGCGGATTCGAGGAAAGGAAAGGTTATGGCAATGATGGTAATGGAAGAGTGTGACAGCTATGAAGGGTGCTTGAACGACCCCCTCCGGGATGTGGACATGGAAGAGCGGTGCCGGCAATGCGTCGAGTTTTCCGAGAAGTTGATCAACAACCCGGAGATAACCGATGAACCGGACGCTGATTTTTTTCTGGGCGATTATCCCGTGGTTATCCGGGTCGCCGGGGACATCGAGATCCGGACGGCCTCCGGCCCGGTTCATGCCTCGATTGAGGATATCGAAACCCTGCTGGGGCTGATGAAGGCTAAGAAGGGATAGGGAATCTTACCAGCCCTTTTCCATTGCCCGGGTCTCAGAAGCGGGGTCATCCCGGTGGGCTGTTCGATTCCAGTTGATAGAGTTTTATTTTTTCCCACAGGGTAATCATCGCGCCTTGGCGCAGCAGCACGGTGGCCCGTATTCTCAATTCGCAGCAGCCCCTTGTTCAGCAGGTCAAGATACCGGCGGCGCATTTCTTCGGTAAACATTCAGTAAACCCCCTCCTATCGGGAAAGGGGTCTTCTTCTACCAACGGCCGCTCCATTGAGAAGGGCCGGCTGTTCATAAACAGGCTATCAAGCAGGAACTCGCTTCGCCGCGGCGGCGA
>JAKITW010000086.1 GCA_021647905.1 Desulfobacterales bacterium
TCGCCGTTGCGGCGAAGCGAGTTCCTGCTTGATAGCCTGTTTATGAACAGCCGGCCCTTCTCAATGGAGCGGCCGTTGGTAGAAGAAGACCCCTTTCCCGACAGGAGGGGGTTTACTGAATGTTTACCCGCCCGCTGACCGGCCCCACTGTTAACTATCCTGGACAACTCATTATTCCCCTTGCAATTTTGCAAGCCCCGCAGTATAGACACCACCGTTTATGTCCGGCCGTGCCACCATGGCCGGACATCGGTTGAAATGCCCGGCCATGGTTCCGGCCGGACGATTTTTTATCTTAAGCAAGGGTTCGCTCATAACTGAATTCGCAGAATCGGCGCCCGGGGCTGGGCCGGATTTCGTGATTGAAGATCAACGAAAGACGGTCCGGAGACGGAACGCGAAAATGTGAAGTTATTTCTGGGTGTACCCAAAGGAAGGAGGTTTGGATATGAAACGATTAATCATCGGGCTGGCCGTTGCCGGGATGCTGTTGGTTGCGCCGCTGCTGGCCGTTGCCAACAACGGACCGGCAAAAATCGACCTGAAGGCCAAGTTCGGCTTTGAGGGCAAAAAGGCGGCGGTGATCTTCCCCCATGCCGAGCACCAGGCAAACAACAAATGCACCGACTGCCACAAGGATGCCAACGGCGGCGCCCTCAAGG
Organism: Desulfobacterales bacterium; assembly: GCA_021647905.1. Taxonomy (NCBI): domain Bacteria; kingdom Pseudomonadati; phylum Thermodesulfobacteriota; class Desulfobacteria; order Desulfobacterales; species Desulfobacterales bacterium. The sequence continues at coordinate 663 of JAKITW010000086.1, forward strand.
TGACGATCGAGAAGAAGAAGGGCTCCAAGAACGACTTCCACGTCAAGCTCTGCTTCCCCTGCCACAAGGCGAAGAAGGTGCCCAAGGGCAAGTCCTGCCGGACCTGCCACAAGAAGAAAAAATAGATCGCTCTGTACCAGTTTTCGTCCAAAAGGGCCGGGGAATCCCCGGCCCTTTTTTTTGGCTTTTTCCGGCGCAAGACGAGGGGCCATTGTCTCCGGTGGAATCTGTCGGTCTCGTAACAAAAACACGAGACGTAAGGTTTCGGTAAACCCCGTACGTTTGAGGTTGGACCGGGAAAGGGGTTTTCTGAATGTTTACCACGAGACGGACGTGTATCACGTTGTAACTTGTTGATTTTGCTAAGTGGCATTTGAAACATCAAATTTTTTGTTTTGCGGTCATCAAGTTTCAGTGTATGTAAGAAATATTCCCATTAAATCCCGACATCCTGCCCGAGGAGAAGGACCATGCGCACCATATTCGAGGAGACAACGATCAACGGAATGACCCTTGCCAACCGGCTGGTCCGCTCGGCCACCTGGGAGGGGATGTGCGAACCGGACGGCCGGCCCACCACCAGACTGGCGGCATTCTACCGGGACCTGGCCCGGGGCGGGATCGGGCTGCTGATCACCGGCTACACCTTTGTCCGGCCGGAGGGCAAGCAGATGCCCGGCAAGATGGGCATTCACACCGATGCCTTTGCCGCGCAGATGCGGGCATTGACCGCGGCGGTGCACGAACAGGGGGGAAAGATCTGCATGCAGCTGGTCCATGCCGGGGGCCAGACCGACAGCGCCACTGCCGGGCAACAACCCCTGGCCCCCTCGGCGGTGCAGGTCGAGCAGTTCCCTGAAGTCCCGGCGGCCATGAGCCGCGGCGATATCAACGGGGTGGTGGCCGCCTTTGCCGCCGGGGCGCGGCGGGCCCGGGAGTACGGCTTTGACGCGGTGCAGCTCCACGGCGCCCACGGCTACCTGATCGACCAGTTTCTGTCGCCGCTGACCAATCGCCGCACTGATGATTACGGCGGGGGCCGGGAAAATCGCGGCCGTTTCCTGCTGGAAGCGTACCAGGCCGTCCGCCGGGCAGTGGGCTCCGACTACCCGGTGCTGATCAAGTTAAACGGCAGCGACTTTCTCGATAACGGACTTGACATCGATGATGCGGTTTATTTTGCCCGGCAACTGAATACGGCCGGGATCGATGGGATCGAGGTCAGCGGCGGCACCCCGGCATCGGGCCACAGGAGCCCGGCCCGGCAGAAGATCAACCGGCCTGAAAAAGAGGCCTATCACCTGGCCCTTGCCGGCCGAATGCGGCCAGCGGTCGCCTGTCCGCTGATGGCGGTGGGCGGTTTTCGCAGTTTTGAGGTGGCTGAGACCGCAATCCGGAAAAAAACCATTGATTATGTCTCCATGGCCCGGCCCCTGATCAGGGAGCCCGGCCTTGCCAACCGCTGGCAGCGGGGCGACCGCAGCCCGGCCCGCTGCATCTCCTGCAACGGCTGCTTCATGCCCGGGATCAAGGAGGGCGGCATCTACTGTGTGACCGCTAAAAAAGAAAAGGAGAAAAAAGAGGGCCGGCGCTGATGCGGCGATATAAACTGATAGGATCTTTGCCACGCAAAAATAAGCAGTTGCAACAACCGGGCCGACCCGGTAGTATATGCAACCCTTTGCAGGATAATGTTTCGACCCCGTTTTTTTGGGATTCAGGGAAACCAGGCAAAACATGTCATGAATACGATGGAACAGCCGTTGTATAACAGCAGGATCCCGCTCAATTATATCCGGCTCATCGAAAAAAAATATAAATATGTTGATGTGGACCAACTGATCGAGGCCGCGGGCATGGAACGGCACCAGGTCGAGGATCAGGGCCACTGGTTCAGCCAGAAACAGATCAACCGTTTCCATCAGCGGCTCAGTGAACATGTCTGGAACAAAAATGTCGCCCGCGAGGCCGGGATGTTCCTCTCCTCCCCGGACTCCCTCGGCTCGGCCCGGCTGCTTGTTCTGAGCGTTTTCCCGCCGGCCCATGTCTATGGCCTGTTCACCAAGAATGCGGCCCGCTTCTCCCGATCATCCATCTATAAGAGCAGACAGCTCGAGCCCCACAAGACCGAGATTACGGTCACTCCCAGGCCTGGCGTGCGGGAGGAGCCGTTCCAGTGCGACAACCGGTTGGGATATATTGAGGCCATGGCCCGGTTGCTCAAGCTCGAGGCGCCGACGATCGAACATCCCGAGTGCATCTTTAAGAACGGGGAATGCTGCCGCTATGTAATCAGTTGGGCCTCGTCCTCCAATAAATTATTGCGGCGGACGATCCTCTTCGGGCTGATTCTGCTGCCTGTCGCATTTGCCCTGTTCTCCTACTTTTTTTCAGTCCACCAGGTTGCACTCCACTTCCTGCCCTGGGGCCTGTCCATCGTCCTGCTGGTGGTGCTGGTTGCCAAATTTCTTTCTGTCCGGGAAATGCGCGGGGTATTGGGAAACGTCCGGGAGGTCTCGGAAGAACTCTTTGACCAGATTGAGGAGAATTACAAGACGGCCCAACTGATCAGCGAGATCGGCCGGGCCGTCGGCCGGCAGGGGACCTCGGTGGACGCCCTGCTGAAACGGCTGGCCGGTATTCTGGAAAAGTATCTCCCCTATGACCGCGGCATGATCATGCTTGCCGATCGCGAGAGGACCCAACTCAACCCCAAGGCCTGGTACGGGGCCGACGAGACCCATTTCAGGGTACTCGACGGCCACGGCTCGGGCCTGCGGATCGACCCCCCGGGATCACCGGGGATCGCCGGCCGGGTCTTTCACCTGCAGCAGCCGGTGCTGATCGATGATATCGAGCGACTCGCCCGGAAGATCCCGTCGGCGAATCTGGAATTTGCCCGGAAGCTGGGGGTCCGGTCCTGCATCATCTGTCCGATCATCTTTGGCGGCAAGTCACTCGGGGTGCTGGCGGTGGACAACCACCCTACCAGGAGAAAGCTGCGCCAGCGGGACCTCAACCTCCTGATGGGGATCGCCGCCCAGATCGGAGTCTCGATTCACTGTACCATTCTTGAAAAAAATGCCCAGGCCAAGCGCAACTCCGGATTCCGGCTGATCAAGGGATAACTCGCCCGCCCGGTCCCTCTCTGGGACAGGTTCCCAGACTCCGGGCTCCGGCCGGGACAAGTACCGCTCCAGCAGAAAATTATAATTTTATCCCCCTTCTTTTTCCCTTAATTCGGGTCGTTCCAGGAAATAGAAGAGCCCGCCGGCAACTATGTACAGGAAGAGCAGGACCAGCCAGTGGTTTACCTTGAGCAGCTTGGGCAGGGTCATGCCGCCCATGGGCGAACTCAGGTAAAAAGAGTCAAGGGCCGGATAAAATACAGCAAACAAGAGGGAACCGGCGATGATGCCGACGATGACCACCAGGGCGTCGAGCCGGCCGGTGCCGAGACCGGTCAACGCGGTTCCCGGGCAATAACCGCTGAGGGCGAAGCCGACACCAAACAGCAGGCCGCCGACAATCTGGGGCCAGAAAAAGGTCTGCACGATCCAGACCTTGTTCAGGTCAAGAAATCCCAGGTCGGCAAGCAGGTAAAGACCGGTGGCCGCCACCACAATGGCGGAAAACATGACCTTGGGCACGGTGAAATCAGTCAGATAGAAGATGCCGGCCAGCTTGTGCGGATTGCCGAGTCCGCCCCTTTGCAGAAAGAAGCCGAACAATATCCCCAGGAGCACCGCCAGCCCCAGGGAGCTGTTGGCGCTGATCATTCCAGTGGCGTATAAAGGTGCGGTCATCACCATAACCTCCTGTATATGGCGGCTGTGACAAAGCCGCTGGCAAACATGGCAATAACAAAGACAAATCCGGCCACTGCCAGCTGGGCGCCGCCGGCCAGGGCCACGCCGCTGGTGCAGCCCCGGGCCAGGCGACTGGCAAAGCCGATGAGCAGGCCGCCGCCGAAACCGGCAAGCAACCTGGTCTTGTTATCTATTCTCCTGCCCTTGTCAAAGCGAAACTTGAATGAACCGCTCAGCAGGGCCGCGGTCAGGCCGCCGAGGAGGATGCCGCCCACCTCAAACAGGAGCCAGTCCTTAAGCGGGGCGGCCGTCTGCAGATAGCGGCCAAGATACTTGAGGCTGCCGGCATAGTCGGGGCTGACCGTCTTAAGGCCCACCGCCCCCAGCCGGGCAAAGGCGCTGGAGGCCCCCAACCCCCAGCCCATGATGCAGAAGGTAACGAGAAGGGTCAGGCCGATGGCGCCGCCGGCGAGATAGGGTGACCAGTAGTTGTTCTTTTTCATGGAGTCCTCCTGATTTTATATGAAAGTCGTCACCAAGCGCCGGCCTTGCCATGCCGGAGTGACGCCAAGCAGCAATATGCCGCCATGTCGGTTCAGGAAAGCGCAAACCATCTCGTAAACGCCTTTGTTGAGATTGCGATGATATTCCTTGAACTCCAGGGTCAGTCCCTCGCCCTGGCGGATCAGTTTCATGATATCGTGTCTATTGCTCACCATGCACAACTATCCCCAACTGATTTATCTGTTTCGGTTTCGTTTTTTTCTGGATCATGTTTTTTTTCCGTCACGGAAACCGGTTCCCCTGCCGGTGTCAAAAATCAGGCCTGCCCTGTTTCCCGCCCTTTTTTCAAGACTCGTTCCTCCATCTTTTCATAGTCACCCAGATGCGCCCGCATGAGGCTCTTCCAGAGCTTGCCATGGTTGGGCACAAAGAAGTGCAGGAGTTCATGGACAATGACGTAGTCCCAGAGGTCCCGGTCAAGTTCCAGCAGCTCGGTGTTGAAGTTCAAATGGCCGTTGGTGGAGCAGGAAGCCCATTTGTTGCGCATGGGCCGCACCCCGAGCCAGACCACCTTTACTTCGAGTTTTTTCGCCCAAAGGCGGACCCGTTCTTTAAAATCACGTTTTTTATTCATTGCCTTTATCATCAGCCGGATGCAATGAAATCGGAAATTGCCGGATTCTAATTCGGTTGAATAATATCCTTATATTCCTAATTCCTAATTCAAAATTCATAATTGCCCTATATCCGGTTTGCCTTTTCCAGCAGGTTGAAAAGATCCTCTACCAATCCGGTGACCAGATCCAGATCATCGGTTTTGGCAAAGATGGCAAAGGTTACTTTCTTGCGCAGTTCCCGCAACGAATTCTCGCTTTTCTTCCAGTTGGGGTACTCGACAAAGGCCTCCCTGATCTTGCGGCTCACCTCTTCGGCGTTTTCTATCTTGGCGTCCAGAAGGGTGCGAAATACAAAATAGGTCAATCCGTCAAAACCTTTTTCGGCCTGCTCTTTCTTGCGTTTTTCATTGGCTTCCACTTCCCTCAGCAGCTCGGCAAGCGCCTCGGCGGTAGTGGTCTGGCGATTCTCGAAGTTTTCCTGCACTGCCAGGGCACGCTCCGCCATGGCAATGAGGTACGGGTCGTTGCTTTCTTCCTCGGCCTTCTTTTCAATGCTCTTGACCAGGTTGATGATCTTGCTGCCGGCACCACCTTTTTTATTAGTGATATATTCGACGGTCTCTTCGTTGATGGTCAGGACTTCTGAAACGTGCTGGATATAAGTAGTGCCGATATGGTTCCGCACCAGCTCATTGGTCTTTTTCTGGAATGCCCTGTCGACCTGGATGCGTTTGGCGTAGGCCTTCCGCACCACGTCGTAAATCGCGGACAGGGTGGAGTAATCATCGATAAAAGGCCGCAGGAAAGCATCCGGCGAGATGATCTCATAAAGCATCTCGATTTCCTTGTACTCCTTGAAGAACTCCTTGCGCCGGGCCGGGTCGCGGAAATGTTCGATCAGGGTATCGACATCCTTGTCATCGAAATTCCGTTCAATCAGGCCAAGATATTCCGGGGCCTTCTGCTCCATCTTGTTTTGAAAAAGCACCTTGAGCAGTTTCAGGTCCTTTACCACCGCGTTGATCTCATCGCTGTCAAAGGCCAGAGCTTTTTCCAGCTTGTCGAAGATGCCGACAAAATCAAGCACCAAGCCGTGCGGTTTCACCATCTCAACCTGTTCGTTCTCATAGGGCCTATTCACCCGGGCAATGGCCTGCAGCAGGGTGTGGTCGCGCATCGGCTTATCAAGATACATGGCGTACAATACCGGCGCATCAAAGCCGGTCAGCAGTTTTTCGGTAACAATGAGAATCTTGGGTAGCCGTTCGAGTTTATTGAAACTCTTGCGGATTTGCCGTTCCTTTTTCGGATCGAGATGGAACTCCTTGAGCAGCTCCGGGTCGTTGTTGTTTCCCGTATACACCACCTCGGAATACTCCTGAGGCAGAAATTGATCCAACGCATGCTTGTACAAGGCGCAGGCCTCCCGGTCCACCCCCACCAGGAAGGCCTTGTAGCCCAGCGGTTCCACATTCTCGCGATAATGGTCGGCCACAAACCGGGCCACTTCTGGGACCCGCTCCTTCCCCTTGAGGAAGTTTTTCAAGTTTACCGCCCGCTCTAAAATCTTGTTCAGCTCCTCGATGTCGGCCACGCCCTCGGCTTCGGCCAGGGCCAGAAATTCCTTGTCCAGGATTTCGTGCGGCACCAGCATTTCATTGGGGGCCAGGTTGTAATACAGCGGCAGGGTGGTGCCGTCCTCAATGGAATCGGCAATGGAATATTTATGCAGGTAGCCCTTGTCGTCCTCACAACCGAAGGTCTTAAAGGTCCCTCTTCCATATGCCGTCTTGTCGATGGGCGTGCCGGTGAAGCCGATATAGGTGGCATTGGGCAGCCCGGCCATCAGGAAGTTGCCGAGATCGCCGCCCGTGGTCCGGTGGGCCTCGTCGATCAGTACATAGATGTTTGCACGCGGATTGATGTTTGCCGGCATGTCGCGGAACTTGTGGATCATGGTGACGATGATGCCCCGGTAATCATCCCGCAGCAGTTTGTTAAGGCGGGAGATACTGGTGGCATGTTCCAGATTGCCCAATCCCAGGGCGGCCAGGTTCTTGAGCATCTGGTCTTCCAGTTCGTTGCGGTCGATCATCAGAAGAATGGTCGGTTTGTCCGCCTTGGGAGCGCGGAAGAGCATCTCCGCCGCCTTGATCATGGTAAAGGTCTTGCCGCTGCCCTGGGTATGCCAGACCAGACCGCGCCTGCGGTCCGGTTCCAGGGCCCGGCGGATTACCCGTTCCACTGCGCCGGTCTGATGCTGATGCAGGATATATTTGTTCAGTTCCTCATCTTTTTCGGCAAAGACAATGTAGTCTTTTAAAAAGGAGAGCACCTTGGAAATGGCGCAAAAACTCTTGACCTTGGCCTCCAGTCTGCCGACTTCCTCGTCCTTCCAGTTGAAGATATTGCGGCGCACCATGCTCCAGGTCACCCCGTAGGAAAAGCCGATGGCATCGGTGGCGGAAAAAATCTGCTCGGGCACGAACAGCTCCGGGGTCTCCCGATGGTAACGGCGGATCTGGTCCACTCCCAGTCCAATGGCCTCGTCCTTGTCGGCATTCTTGCACTCGATCACCAGTACCGGGATGCCGTTGATCAAGAAGACCACATCCTCACGAATTCCGTAATGGCCGTTGTGAAAGGCAAACTCCTCGGTGACTTCAAAGACATTATTCCCCGGCGTCTTGTAATCGATCAGGACCAGGTCACGCTCCCGGCTCTCTTTATGATCGAAATACTTGCCGCGGTTGCGCAGATGTTCGATAAAGTCCCGGTTTCCGTAAATGTCGGCATGGAAATATCGGAATTTCCCCAGCAGCGCCCCCGCCGACTCGCTGTATCGCGGGTTGAACTCCCGCACCTTGGCATCGAGCAGATCGTCGAAGAACAGCGAGGCCCCTTTGGCCCGGTCCTTGGGGGCAGCGTCCGAATCAAAACCGCGCCGCGCTTCCGCCTTTTCACGGGGCACAAACGTCCAGCCGATTTCTCCAGCGTATTTCAGGATGCGGGTCTGAACGGTTTTCAATTCGCCTGGCTTCATTTTAATTAGGAATTACGAATTAGGAATTAGGAATTGTTGTTGCTGGCCTCATTATTCTTACCACCTAATTGGTAGTTTTTGATTTTCCCTTCATCGACTTAATGATCGATCCGGAAAGTTTCAGGAGTTCTTCGCAATCATTGATGATCGAATCGGCGTGTTGATTTTCGAGGATATTGGAATCACGAAGTAACCGGAGCCAGTAGTGGGTCTCACGCGCTTCTTTGTAAGCGATGCTCATCTTTGAGATAAAATCCCTTTCGGATTGGCCGCCAACGGCTTCTTCGACATTCGCCCCAATTGACGTTCCGCTGCGAACGATCTGCTTAGACAGTATGAATTCCTTCTTCTCTTCACACAGATAACGATACAACTTCACGACTCGCAATGCGAAGGCATACGACTTGTCCAGTACAGGGTTCTCGGATTTCATTCGTAATTCCTAATTCTCAATTCTTAATTCCAATCCGTCCAACGGATTGAAACGGGGCTCCTCACCCTGTTTTGTATTCCTCTTTCTTGTCGAACAGACCCTGTTGCCCCTCTGACCCTTCAATACGATAGGGCTTGCTTTTGTATATCGCTGGTTGGGGTGTCTTTCCTTTATTCGCAATCATGTTAAAGACTTCTCTCATGTTGGCGCGATTTGTTGCGTTGTTTTTATAAAGCTCAAGGGCGCCTTGCCGCAAAAGCTCCCGGTTGCCCACCGCTGTTTCCGGCATACCCTGATACACCGGGGCAAACAGCGGAATCCCCATCTTCAGACAAGCCCGTCCGGCTTCAATACTGCCTCCCTTGCTGGAAGACTCGATCAGGATCATCGATGAGGTTAAGGCGCAAATGGTCTTATTGCGCTGCATGGCGTTTCCGACTCTCCACGGGACACCGGGGAGGAACTCGCTGACCACGGCGATCCTGTCCCAGTCCCACAGGTCTTTCAGGTCGCGCTTGATTTTGAAATGCAATATTCCCTCGCAGAGCACCAGGGTCGTGGTTCCGCCGCATTCAAGCGCGGCGCGATGGGTTGCCATGTCCACGCCGGCCGCGTAGCCGGAGACAATATTGATGTTTTCCCGCGCTAACTGGTCGGCACAGTCCGTTGCCGTGGTCAAACCTTTCTCGCTTGCCTTGCGCGAACCGCAAAAACCCACGGAAACCTTCTTGAGTAGATCAGGATTGCCGAGGACCATGAGCAGGGGCGGCGCTTTTTTCAGAAGCCTATCCCGCAATAGAGGCGGATACCGGTCTTCCAGAATGGAAATGAATGTCACCTCCATTTGTGCAAGGCGTTCCCAGTCTTGCCGGACTTTTTCTTCGGAGCCGACAAATTCTTCGTACTGCTTGGCGGAAAGAAACGGCTGTAACCGGTCCGAATCTAAATCAGCGCCCATCTCGGCCAGGATCGTGTTGGTTTTTACGACTCCGATTCCGGGTGTCTCTAAGAGGCGTAGTATGGTGTATGCCGGATGTTTTTCCATTTCCCTATCGTCTGCTCACATTGTCATATAACACCTGTCTTCTCTGCTCTCGCGCAATCCAATGTGGTCAGCAGAACATAAAGAATGAAATGCATTTCTCAAGCTTTCGCAAAAAGACAGAACCAGGCTCCAATCTTTTCCTTCTTCCCGAGGAGGATGCAAAGGCTCGGGCCATTCTAACGAGAGTTTCATCCTTCTGCGCCGTCCCGGAGTAATCATCTCCTCAATTTTTTCTCGCGTTATCGGAGATTGCATCGTGGATTGAACTCCCGCACCTTGGCATCGAGCACATTAATGAAGAACAAACTCCCATTCCTAATTCCCAATTCTAAATTCTAGATTCCCATAAGTGCTGGTCTTCGCGGTCACCAACTTATTTAATCTGGAATGAGGAATGGCTTCCATCATTACCGATAGGCTTTTTGCTTGGCTGCTTTCATTCGTAATTCCTAATTCTCAATTCCTAATTCCAATCCGTCCACACGGATTGCTGCCGTCATCAGTTCGTGAAGAAGGGTGCGGAAGAGGTCTTTGGTGGCATTGAGCTTCCTGCAGTGATTTTCTAGTTTCTGATCGATCCTCTTGATAGATGCGGAAATTTCTTCCTGCTCGGCGATGGAAGGAAGGGGAATCAATAAGCCTCTCAAACGAGTTCCTGAGATGTTCTTCTGAATTGCTCCTTGCGCGAGTTGAAGTACATGCGGTCTGCCAACTGGAGAGTTAATGTAGTGCTGAAGGAAGTTGGGTCGCACGGACGGTTTCATTCGTAGTCGGATCAAAAATGCGCCAGGTAACACTGGCATCGAATGAC
>JAKITW010000087.1 GCA_021647905.1 Desulfobacterales bacterium
TGTAGAGGGTCTTATCCAGCTTTCTTTGCAGGGTTAGACCCTCTGAGCGAAAAATTTATAAAAGAGGTGGCGGTGGCGAAAAAGGTTGAACCAGAGACCACATCCCTACGAAATGTAGAGGGTCTTATCCAGCTTTCTTTGCAGGGTTAGACCCTCTGAGCGAAAAATTTATAAAAGAGGTGGCGGTGGCGAAAAAGGTTGAACCAGAGACCACATCCCTACGAAATGTAGAGGGTCTTACACCCATCAGGTGGGTACTGTACAGAGTCCAACTCCGCAGGGTCAGGATATGATCGTAATTATCGACAACTATGATTCGTTCACCTATAACATCGTCCAGGCCATCGGCGGTCTCGGCGCCCGGGTGGAGGTGTTTCGCAACGACAAGGTGGATGTTGATTTCATCGCCGCCTTGAACCCGGAGCGGCTGCTGATCTCGCCCGGTCCCTGCACCCCGGCCCGGGCCGGAATCTCCATTGCGGCGATCCGTTATTTCAGCGGCCGGATTCCGATCCTGGGGGTCTGTCTCGGGCACCAGTCGGTGGGCGAGGCCTTTGGCGGCAGGACGGTCCGGGCCGAGCGGTTGATGCACGGCAAGACCAGCCCGGTCACCCATGACGGCCGCGGGGTGTTCACCGGCCTTGAGAATCCGTTCGATGCCATGCGCTATCATTCGTTGATTGTTGAGGAGGCAACCCTGCCCGATTGTCTGGAGGTGAGCGCCCGCTCCGATACCGGCGAGTTGATGGGCCTCCGGCACCGGCAACTGGCCATTGAGGGGGTGCAGTTTCACCCCGAATCGATCATGACCCCGCAAGGGGTGGATCTGCTCAAGAACTTTCTTGATCCGGGCTATCCGGACATGTTGCGTTAATAAAAACAAAGTAAGCGTTCACCGGGGGACATAAAGGTGCGGATCCCCGGCCGGTGACTGTTCGGCAGTGCTGAACAGTTACAAAAAAAAGGGGGTAAAGATGATCAGGGAAGCGATTAACAAGGTGGTGACCCATACCGATCTCAGCGAAGAGGAGATGGTGGGGGTGATGAATGAAATCATGGGCAACGAGGCCACCCCGGCCCAGATCGGCGCCTTTATCACCGGGCTCAGGATGAAGGGCGAGACCATTGCGGAGATCAGCGGCGCGGCCCGGGTGATGCGGGAAAAGGCGACCCGGGTGGATGGCGGCGACCATGAGGTGCTGGTCGATACCTGCGGCACCGGCGGCGACGGTTCCGGTACCTTCAACGTTTCCACGGCCACCGCCTTTGTGGTGGCCGGCGCCGGGCTGCCGGTGGCCAAGCACGGCAACCGGAGCATCTCCAGCCATTGCGGCAGCGCCGATGTGCTCGAGGCCCTGGGGGTCAACCTCAACCTTGATGCCGATACGGTGGGCCGCTCGGTGCAAGAGATCGGGATCGGCTTTCTTTTCGCCCCCATGCTGCACGGGGCAATGAAGTATGCCATTGGGCCGCGCCGGGAGATCGGTATCCGCACCGTGTTCAACCTGCTCGGCCCGCTGACCAATCCGGCCGGGGCCAATGTCCAGGTGATGGGGGTCTATGACCCGGAACTTACCGAAAAACTGGCCGAGGTCCTGGGCCGGCTCGGCAGCCAGCGGGCCCTGGTGGTCTGCGGCGAGGGTAATCTCGACGAGTTGACCGTGACCGGGGAGACCAAGGTGTCGGAATGGAAGGACGGTGCGGTGAACACCTATACGGTTACCCCCGAGGAAGCCGGGCTCGGGCGGGCCACCCTGGCCGAGCTTAAGGGCGGAGCCACTGCGGCCGAGTCGGCGGAGCAACTGCGCCAGGTACTCTCCGGCATTGAGGGGCCAAGGCTGGATATGGTTCTGCTCAATGCCGGCGCCGCATTGATGGCCGCCGGCCAGGTCGCTGATCTCAGGGCCGGGGTGGTTCGGGCCCGGCAGGTGGTTGCCTCGGGCGCGGCCCTGGCCAAGCTGGAGGCCCTGGTGGCGTTCGGTTCTTCCCAGGGGGATGCATGATCCTCGATACCATTGTTGCCCGGAAAAAGGAGGAGGTCGGCGAGTTGCGCCGATCCGGGCTTGTTGCCCCGGACTGCGAAATACCGCTGTGCCGCGGTTTCCAGCGGGCCTTGATCGAATCCGTTGACCTGGCGGTGATTGCCGAGGCCAAAAAGGCCTCGCCCTCCAAAGGGGTTATCAGGCCCGGCTTTGACCCGGCGGCCATTGCCGCAAGTTACAAGGCGGGCGGCGCCACGGCCATGTCGGTGTTGACCGACCGGGATTTTTTCCAGGGCGATCTGTCCTATATCCCGCTGGTCCGGAACGTAGTTGACCTGCCGGTGCTGCGCAAGGACTTCATTATCGACGAAATTCAGATCAAGGAGGCCGGCCTGTACGGCGCTGACGCCATTCTCCTGATCGCGGCCATCCTGGACCAGGACCAGATGGCCGAGTATCTGGCCCAGGCCGTTGAGTTGGGCATGGATGTCCTGGTGGAGGTGCACGACGAGGCGGAGCTTGAGCAGGCCCTTGGTGCCGGCAGCCGGTTGATCGGGGTCAACAACCGGGATCTGCGTGATTTCACCGTGGACCTTGGCACCACCTTCCGGTTGAAACAACAGCTTCCGGCCGGAATCCCGCTGGTGAGCGAGTCCGGTATCCGGGACCGGAATGATATCCAGCGGCTGCGGTCCGAAAAGGTCTGCGCCGCTCTGATCGGGGAGAGCCTGATGCGGGCCCCGGACCCGGGCGCGGCCCTGCGGTCATTACTGGAATAAGGTTATGCAAAAGGAGAGCAACACAGGCGTGGTGATCCGGACGCGGATCAAGGTGTGCGGAATAACCGATCCGGCCGATGCCGCGGCAGCAGTGGCCGCCGGGGTGGACAGCCTCGGTTTTATCTTTGCCGACAGCCCGCGCCGGGTGGAGCCGGACCTGGCCCGGGATATTATCCGGTATCTGCCGCCGATGGTCGATGCAGTCGGGGTTTTCGTGGACAAAGACCTCCGGGAGGTGGAGGAGATTATCCAGTACTGCAGACTGACCATGGTCCAACTGCACGGGGCCGAGTCGCCCGGGTATTGCCGGGGCCTCTCCATCCGGGTGGTCAAATCCTTTCGGATCGGACCCCATTCCACGGCCGCGGATCTGGCCCCTTATGAAGGCGCGGTTGCCGGGTTTCTCCTTGATACCTACCGGCAAGGGGTGGCCGGCGGTACTGGCGCGGTTTTTGACTGGGACCTGGTGGAAAAGGTGGCTCCGCCAGGGCCGGTGATCCTGGCCGGTGGCCTTGATCCGGACAACGTGGCCGAGGCCGTCCACCGGGTGCGCCCCTTTGCCGTGGATGTCAATTCAGGGGTGGAGTATGCCCCCGGACGCAAGGATCATGACCTGCTCAACCGTTTTGTCGCCCTGGTGCGCAACACCGACGCCACCCTTGCCGCGCCATTGTCCCTGGCCGACAAAAAATGATACTCCGTGGTTGCGTTGTGGGATAGGGTGGGATAAAGGATATTGTTGAAGTGGTTAAGCTGCGGTGATGCCAAGGAGAACTTTGAAAAAAACAGAGGAGAGAGTGATGAAACGGCTTGTTCTGATTCTTATCTGCTGTCTACTGCTGGGGTCGGCCCGGGCCACCATGGCCGCGTCCGGGTCGGACGTGGTCTACAATGCCTTTTACGCCGCCGCGGTCTATCCCGAGTCCTTTGACGACTATGCCCGGAAAAATATCGATCCGGTCAATATCACCTTTACCACCTGTGTGGAGCAGGTGAAAAAGAATCTCTACTCCTGGTTCGTCAATAACCAGGACCATTGCGACGCGGTTGCCGCGCCCCATCGCGAGGCCTGCCGCTCCTTTGACCGGGAGGCGGTGGAGGGGATCCTCGATGCGATGTACGCCGTTGCCTTCCGCTCGGTGAGCGCCTATGAACATACCCTGGCCGGCGGGGCCGACTACAGCACCAAGGGTATCTTTGATCCCCAGGGCTGGGAGGCTGAACGGAAGGCCATTGTCTCGACCCTGCGGCCCGCTCTCAGCTGCCCGGAGTAACCCGGCTGGCATGGGTCCGGATAAAGCAGGGAGGCGTCGCCTGCGGGTGATTGCCAAACAACCCAACTCCAGGATGTGTCTGGTCTGCGGTCTTGAGAACCCGGCGGGACTGCGGGCCTTTTTTTATGAGCTGGAGAGCGGCGAACTGCTGGCTTTTTTTTGTCCCCGCCCGGAGCACCAGGGCTATCCGGGCCGGCTTCACGGCGGGATCGCCACGGCCATCCTTGACGAGACCATCGGCCGGGCGGTGATGAAACACCATGCCGAGAGCGCGATCTGGGGGGTGACCATTGAAATATCCACCCGTTTCAAGCAGCCGGTGCCCATGGATGAAGGACTCAGGGTCGTTGCCCGGCTGACCAGGGAGACCAGGCGCGGATTCGAGGGGTCGGGCGAACTGATTCTGGCCGACAACACCGTTGCAGTGTCGGCCCGTGGCCGCTATTTCAAAATGGACCTGGAAAAGATCGCTGATCTTGACCCGGATCACCTGGACTGGCAGGTCACGGCCAGTGAAGATGACCCGGATTTTGTCGAGCTTTGAACCCCGGTTTCCCCCCTCCTTTTCTCCGCACATCATTTATCTGAAAGTTCGTAAGTGATCACAGGCACCCCATCTTCGCACGATCGTTCCTGCCCGCATAGGCGGGCTATAGCGGCCGGTCGCGCTCGGAGTCTCCGCTCCGCTCCGCTTACCTGCGCAAATCTGCGGCACCTGTGGTCACTTACAGGTTTGGGGTAGTAATATCACAGAGTTACACGCCCCGTGATCAGTTACGAAAGTTCTTATCAAGCGCTGTGCTCGCCATGCCGGAATGGCAATAAAAAACCCGTCCGGGATATCCCGGACAGGTTTTTTTATATTTTCTTTATTTGTTGTTTCTATTTGTCCTTAAGCACCACGTAGCGGGTGTGGCCGTCACGTTTGACCAGGAGCAGAATGCTTTCACCGTCCTTCCGCTTGCGCATCATCTTGGTGTATGCCTTGATCGATTCAACCGGGGTGCGGTTCACCTCCAGGATGATCTCGCCCCGGTGCAGGCCGGCCTCTGCCGCCGGTGAACCAGGCGCTACATCGGAGATGATCAGCCCGGTTTTTTCTTCAATGTCCAGGGACCGGGCCAGCTCCGGGGTGATCTGCTGAACGGTGAGACCCAGTTCCCGGCTCGGCGCGGTCGGTGACCCGGCGCCAACAACCTGTTCTTCCTCAAGCTTGCCGATGGTTACGGTCAGCTTTTTTCTCTTGCCGTTGCGGATAACGACCACCTCGGCCCTTTCACCCACCGTGGTCTGGGCCACTATTGCCGGCAGCAGACTCATCTGCTTGATCTCCTTGCCCTTGAAGCTGACGATGACGTCGCCCTGTTTGATACCGGCCTTGTCCGCCGGGCTGTCCTTGATCAGTTCGCCGACCAGGGCCCCGATGGGCCGCTTCATGTCGAATTTTTTGGCCAGGTCCGGGGATACCTGCTGGATTCTCACTCCGAGCCAGCCGCGGGTGACCGAGCCGTGTTCCTTGAGCTGGGTCATTACATTCCTGGCCATGTTGACCGGGATGGCAAAGCCGATGCCGATGTTGCCGCCGCCGCGGCTGAAGATGGCAGTGTTGATGCCCACCATCCTGCCCTTAAGATCAAAGAGCGGGCCACCGGAGTTGCCCGGGTTGATGGAGGCGTCGGTCTGGATGAAATTGCCGTAGGTCTGCCGGTTGATCGAGCGGCCCTTGGCGCTGACAATCCCCGCGGTCACGGTCTGTTCCAGGCCAAAAGGGTTGCCGATGGCCATCACCCAGTCGCCTACCCGCAACTTGTCCGAGTCGCCCATGGTGACAAAGGGGAGGGGATCGTTCGGCTCGATCTTGATCAGGGCCAGGTCGGTCTTGGGGTCACGGCCGATGATTTTCGCCTTATGCTCCTCATAGTTGGCCAGGATGACGCTGATCTCGTCCGCATCCTGGACCACATGGTTGTTGGTGAGAATATAGCCGTCAGCCGAGGTGATCACCCCGGAGCCGAGGCTGCTCCGCTCGAATTCCCGGGGCTGGCCGTTTTTTTGACCACGGGGGCTGGGGAAATTGAAAAATTGACGGAACTGTTCGGGCAGCCTGTCCATGTCCGGGAACATGAACTGCTCGGGCATGGATACCTTGACCCTCTGGGTGGTGTAGATGTTGACCACCGTGGGCCCCAGCTCTTCGGCCAGATCGGCGAAACTGTCCGGCACCAGCTGGGCGGCCGCCAGCCGGGGTATCATCACGGCGAGCAGGGCGGCAACCAGGAAGAAGGGGAGATATTTCAGGTCGTGTGATCTGCAGCGTGTCGTACTGATCATCGGTAAGCTCCTTATAATTAATCGTTGATCATTGGGGAACTGTTTCGGGTCGGGGTCGGGCGTAACCCCCAGGCCGGTGCGGCTAAAAGGACGCTGGAAAGAATAGTAATCATTCCTAACAGAAAGGCAAGCCCGGGGCTGTATTTTTTCCGGCGCTGGCGCGGGGGGAGGTTACCGGGCCACGACAAAGCCGGGCAGGCCGGCCGCTTCCAGTGATTTTTCCAGGTGCCGGGCCTCGGTCAAGGTGGCGCCGGCCCGGACCTGGACCCGGTAGAAGATCCGGTCGCCGCGGTCAAAGGTCCGGATCACTGCCTGGCGGCCCCAGGCAGACATTTTATTGCTCAGGGTTACCGCATTGGCCCTTTGGCTGAAGGAACCGATCTGGACGTAGAAGTCGCCGCGCTGGAAATTCTGGTGCGGCAGGAAGCGCTTGATTTTTTTCTTCCCGGTGCCGTAGTTGACCGCCTCTCCCAGGGCCACGATCCGCACCCGGGCAGTGCCGCTCTTGATTATGCCAAGGGCCTGGGCCCCGCTCTTGGTGAGATCAATGATCCGGCCCCTGACAAAGGGCCCCCGGTCGTTGACCCGGACCACGGTCTCCCGGCCGTTTCTCAGGTTCTTGACCAGCAGGTAGGTGTTCATCGGCAGGGTCTTGTGGGCCGCGGTCTTGCCGTACATGTTGTAGGTCTCGCCGTTGGCCGTCTTGCGGCCATGGAATTTGGCGCCGTACCAGGAGGCGATTCCGGTCTGGGTAAAGCCGTCGGCCGAGGGCAGGGGATAATAGGTCTTGCCGTTGATCCGGTAGGGGCGCTGGGTGCCGGGCACGGCCGAAGAGGGCGGCCTCTTGGACGGCCCCGGTGGGATACTCTTCGGGCCGCAGCCCCCGAGCAGGGAGACGATAAAGAACATGATCAACAGGATGCAACAGGATGTTTTCTTCATTTTTTTCGCGGACTCGGATCAGACCTGGGACATTGTAGGGGCAACACCGAAGCGGTGGCCGGCGGCATGGCAAAAAAGGGTATCAATACATGCAGACCTTGACACTTTACCACAAAATTGATACTAGCAGAACCACATATTCGCAGGCCGGGCGCAGCCCGCCTGCGGCCTGTGTCAGCCGGCGTAGCTCAGGGGTAGAGCAACTGATTCGTAATCAGTAGGTCGCGGGTTCAATTCCCATCGCCGGCTCCATGAATTTCAAAGGGTCAGCAGGTTTTCCTGCTGACCCTTTTTTCATTGGCCGTCCTCTTGTACGAACCAGTTGAGATATTCCGGCAAGCGACCGGTCCGGGGAGATTTTCATTGTTGGTTGTGGCTGCGGCCATAAAGTTTGGTTCAGCCATGCTGGTTAGTCTTCACTCGCAAACATCATGATTCAAAATCTGTTTTTCCTGATTGATTTCGTAACCGATTTCTTCGTTTCTGCAAACACGCAGCTTCTTCTTTCTGCCGGCCGGCGACCGGATTTCCTGGTTTATTGACGCCAATCAAGTAGCAGTATGCTGCCGGTCCCGGATCGTAAGCGATCACAGGGTACCGAACCCGGAGTCTTGCAGGCTCGCTTACCTGCTTCGTTATCGGCAGGTTCGCATACCGATGTATAGCTCACCTGCCGATGCCTTGCATCTCCGGCACCCTGTAAACGCTGATATGGTTGGAGTTTACCGGATTGCGGGTGCCTTAAGCTGTTATTGGTTATCCCGGATCGGCTTCCACTCCTGGAATTCGGACAATTTCAGCCGGTACCTGGCCACGCTGCCCTCGTGCAGAAGCTGCAAGGCATTCAGCGCCATTTTGGCGAAAACCTCCCGGTCATGTTCCGGCACCAGTTCATCCGCCAGTTGCTGAATGTTCTTCGCGGATGGAATCTTGCGGCCCCGGACGATTGCCTGCACGGCCTTGATCAATTGTTCCCGGTAACGGATGCGCAGGGGGTCGGGATCGGCCGGTGTCCGGGTAATCGCCAGGTAGCGCTGGCACGATCGCTCGTAGGCCCAGATAAACACATCCCGCAGCAGATCAACCTGATTGAATTCATATACGCCCAGAGTACCGTCAATATAGGCCTGTTCTGGTACATCGATGAAAGACAGGGGGCAAAGGTTGTGGCGAAAGAGCGGAATGTTCGCTCCCAGGCGGGAGACCCGCTTGTTGACATCCTCAAAGGGCTGTAGATAGGGCAACTGCACCATCACGAAAAAGGCCTGTTCGAATGGGTCGGGAATGGCGGTGGCTTTCAGCAGCAGCAGGCGGAAACAATCTTCCAGGACCTGGGGCATGGCCAGTGGATGGAAGACCGAGCCGGAAATATCCACCGGTCTGCGGCGCAGCCGCCCGCAGGCGTCCTCGTCTCGGAGCAGGTTCTCCGACAGGATGGCGTGCAGGTTCTGAAAGGTAAAAAGATTGAACCCGATCTGATCCGCCTCTTGGATGAGCATTTCAATGGCTGCCTTGTGATTCAGGATCATCTGGGTTTCCCGGGCGTCTTTCCCCGCTGCCGCCTGACCGAATTCAATCAGGTTCCGGGTGTCGAGGCGGTTGTAAGTGTTCCCCTCCAGGCGGGAAGAGGCCCAGGACAGATCAATCAGCAACCGGTTGGCGATTTCACGGGCATAGGTGCCGGCCGGACCTTCAGCGTCCGGGGTGCGTCCGATCTCGTGAAGATCGGCACGCAGGGACTCGGAGAGATAGAAGGTGACGCCCGGCTCGTACTCTTCCAGAAATGCACGCTGATACCCCACCGGTTTGCGCCGCATCAACGGTTGCCGCACCTGGTCGCGGATAATGCCGCCTTCCGGCGAAACCGGGACGTAAATTTCTGCTTCGCCCCCGATTGAAGGCTCCACGCCTAAAGGCTCCGCAGTGATGACCACGCTGGGGCCGCGCTTGTAAACCAGGGCGATGCTTTCGCCTTCGGTCGTGATACGCCTGTCTGCCACCAGGTGTGCCAGGCGGCGTTGCAAGGTGCGCCGATTAAGGATTTTCGGCAAACGGTGGGCCAGTGTTCTCTCCAGCGCCGAAATCCCAATACCTTCGGGATGCTCTGCAATCACCCCTTCGATAAGGTCCAATTCTTCAGCTGGCACGATACGCGACATGATCACTTTCCCCTTAGTGGACTGCGTAAAATAAAGTTGCGCATTACTCATGGCAAGGCGCGACAAAAAAGAGCGACATTAATATGTCATGCTTTAGTGTCGCGCGTCAACATAAAAGTGTTCAGGCCTGACAGCGCCCAGCAATTCTTCATAAAAAAAACTCAGTATCAGGCTGACAGTTTGACAGCATAACATCACAACGCTATAATGTTTTAACAACTCAAGGAGGTGATGTTATGGCTACGCAAACGAAACGGGCAACTATTTATTTTGATCCGGATCTGCATAAGGCGTTGCGGCTGAAAGCAGCGGAAACTTCCCGCTCAATAACCGAGCTTGTTAACCAAGCCGTCCGGGAAGCTCTGTCAGAGGATGCCGAAGATCTTGCCGCTTTTGATGAGAGAAAGGGTGAGCCCCTGATCAGTTATGATGAAATGGTGAAAAGGTTGAAAAAGAATGGCCGCATATAGCATCTTTTTCAAGAAGTCAGTTGAGAAAGACCTTAAGGCCATTCCCAAAAAAGAGCTGATAAGAATCATCAAACGGATTGAAGGGCTTGCAGAGGACCCTCGTCCGCAGGGTTGTGAAAAGCTGACAGGCCAGGAAAGATATCGCCTGCGCCAAGGTCGATACCGCATAGTATATTCCATCCAGGACAACGAGCTTACAGTATGGGTGGTCAAGGTCGGGCACCGTAAAGACATCTATCGCTGAAGCGACTAACCAGCATGGCTGGACCATATTGGCCAGCCACAACGAAACAATGAAAGGCATCACTCCGGCATGGCAAGGACTCCGCTTCGTGGCGACTTTCATATAAATTACTTCCGGAGCGCAAGGAGTCGCGCTCGGTAAGCCGTGACCCCGGCATAGTTTCTGGCAACTGCCAGTTTTTTTCCAGTTATCTCATTAAAACTATATTTAGGGAGGTAAGGTTTCGGTAAACCCCGTACGTTTGAGGTTGGACCGGGAAAGGGGTTTTCTTATACCGAACGGTGTAGCGGACCCTGAGCCGCAGCCGTGACGGCAAAAGCGGAATTTGAAACAACTTCGGCA
>JAKITW010000088.1 GCA_021647905.1 Desulfobacterales bacterium
TTCGGAAGCCATAAGCATATCCTGCCGAAGTTGTTTCAAATTCCGCTTTTGCCGTCACGGCTGCGGCTCAGGGTCCGCTACACCGTTCGGTATAAGAAAACCCCTTTCCCGGTCCAACCTCAAACGTGCGGGGTTTACCGAAACCTTACGTCTCGCGGGTTGTTGCGAGACCGACAAATATAATGTACAGTAATTTGCAGCAGCATTCACTCCCCTTGTCGTCGATACCTGAACAGGATAGTTCCATAAAGATTCCTGTTAATTACGTTACCATACACATGAAGAATATCCCTCTTAACGAAAGAATTATCTTTGCCCTCGACTTCGCGGATCCTGACATTGCCATTGAATGGGTCAAGAAGCTGGACGGACATATCAACTTTTACAAGGTTGGTCTGCAACTGTTTCTCGCCGGGTGGTGGCCGGTGATAGAGAAAATCATCGGTCGCGGCAACAAGGTCATGGTCGACCTGAAGTTCTTCGACATTCCGGAAACCGTACAGCTTGCCGTGGCGCAGCTCAAAGACCGCGGGGTCACCTTTGCCACCGTGCATGGCAATGACCCGATCATTGAAGCGGCGGTCAAGGAAAAAAACGGATTAAAAATTCTCGCGGTTACCGTGCTTACCAGTTTCGATGAAAGTGACATGAGAGAAATGGGTTTCACCGGTTCGGTGGCAGACCTGGTACTTATCAGATCTCGCAAGGCACTTAAACTCAAGGCTGACGGTGTTGTCTCCTCGGCCGTGGAAGCCTCCGGCTTGCGTAACGAACTCGGGAACAACTTTCTTATCGTAACCCCCGGGATACGGCCCGGCATCAACCGGGATATCGAACATGACGACCAGAAACGCATCGCCACGGCCAGGGAAGCAATCCTGAACGGCGCCGATTATGTTGTCATCGGCCGGCCGATCAGTACCTCTACGGATCCCATCGCAACCACCATCTCCATTCAGCAGGAAATCTCCGAAGCCCTTGCCGGCCGGCCCCCCCTATAATTTTTTCGTAACTGATCACGGGGTGTGTAACCCTGTGATATTACTACCCCCAAACCTGTAAATGACCACAGGTGCCGCAGATTTGCGCAAGCGCGACCGGCCGCTATAGCCCGCCTATGCGGGCAGGAGCGATCGGGCGAAGATGGGGTGCCAGTTTCCCCCGGGCCTTCTCCATATTCTCTCCAGCGATCTACTGCGTAAAATCACAACAGGACGACACAGGTTCTGCTCTGTCAGGAGGCCGGGCAATCGGCAGTCCGGTTCACCTCCCCACCTGCCTGAGCCTCATTCTCTGGACCAGGAAGGCACACCCATAGATGACCAGCCCCGGAAGAAAGAGATAATACCTGGCCTCAAAGGGAACCCCTGCTCGTGCTGCAACCGCACCGGGGTTAAACAGAATAAAGGCGGCCGCCAGAAACAGCGGGGCCTCGTACCACCTGACCCTGGTCAGGCACCAGCCCTGGGCCACGTTTTCAAAGGCGGCCATGCCCACCAGGGCCATGGCGAAGATGAGCAGGGCCTGGGGCCAGCTGGTGATATTGTGGAGGATCAGGTCGGGGTTGAAAACAAACAGAAAGGCAATGACCGAGGTCCTGATATCGTAGAGAAACCCCTGGATGCCGGTGGCAACCGGCTCGGAGCCGGCAATGGCCGAGGCGGCATAGGCGGCCAGGCCCACCGGCGGCGTATCATCGGCCAGGATGCCGAAATAGAAGCAGAACAGATGGGCCGCCATGATTGAGACCGCAAAACCGTAGATGCTTCCCACCTCGACGATGATCGGCGCGGTCAACGATGCCATGACAATGTAGGTGGCAGTGGTCGGCAAGCCCATCCCCAGCAGCAGGCTGGCCACGGCAGTGAACAGCAGCAATAGAAAAATATTGCCCATGGCCAGATTTTCAACTATCTGGGAGATCATCCCGCCGATGCCCATGTTGACCACCCCGACGATGATCCCGGCCGCGGCACAGGCCAGGGCCACGGACATCATGTTTTTCGACCCCTGGATAAAACCGTGGGTCACGACCCTTACCCCGTTTATTATTCCCGGACCGATCCCGACGCCACCCAACCGGGCCCGTATTATTTCTTGAAAGAATATAACCACCAGGAGCACCATGATCGCCCTGAAGGCGGCCATCTCCGGCGAGTGGCGGACAAGCACCAGTTCGTACAGCAGCACCCCCAGGGGGAGGAGGTAATGGACCCCGCCCCTGAGGGTGGAGAAGAAGTTGGGCAGGTCGGCCTTGGCCAGGCCCCTTATGCCCAGCTTGCCGGCCTCGAGGTGGGTGATGCAGAACAGGCCGAAATAGGAAACAAGGGCAGGGATGGCGGCCGCCTTGACCACCTCGAGGTAGGGTACGTTGACATATTCGGCAATAATAAAGGCGGCAGCCCCCATGACCGGCGGCATCAACTGACCGTCGGTGCTGGCCGCCACCTCGATGGCCGCGGCCTTCTCGGCCGGGTAGCCGGTTTTCTTCATCAACGGAATAGTGAAGGGACCGGTGGTGACGATGTTGGCGATACTGGAACCGGAAACCATCCCGGTGGCGCCGCTGGACACCACTGCCGCCTTGGCCGCTCCCCCCTTGTACCGGCCGAGGACGGCCAGGGTCAGCCGGGTGAAGAATCTGCCGCCGCCGGCCTTTTCAAGCAGCGAACCGAGCAGCACGAACAGGTAGACAATGGAAGCGGAAACATCCAGGGGGATCCCGTAAATCCCCTCGGAGGACAGGCTGATATTGCTCAGATATTTTTTCAGGGACACCCCCTTGAAGGCAAAAATATCAGGGAGATGGGGTCCGAGAAAGGCGTAGGCAGTGAAAAACAAGGCAATGATTGACAGGGCCGGGCCAATGACCCGGCGCGCCGCTTCCAGGACCAGAAAAACCAGGGCCAGCCCCAGGACCAGGTCCCGGGTGACGGGCACGCCGGAGCGCATGGCCAGCCCCTGATAGTCCCAGACGATATACAGGGCGGAGCCCACCCCGGCCACGGCGAAGAGGTAATCAATCAGCGGAATCCGGTCAATGGCTGACAGGCTGGGCAGATATTTTTTCGGATGCTTGCAACAGGGGGCCAGGAGAAACAGCAGCGCCATGGCAAAGGCCAGATGGATCGCCCTGGTCTTGATGCTGTCCAGGACGAAAAAACCGGCCAACGCCAGTTGGAACAGGGCCCAGCCAATGGCAATGACCGCCACCAGCACCGACTCGAACCGGCGCAATTTGCGGATATCGCCGGTTTCCGCCTTCAGTATTTCCTCGGCATACTTCCGGCTGTCCTTCAATTCCATCTCCTCGCAACTGATAACGGGACAGGTACCAGACCGGGGTCACCGGCTGCGGTAAGGCCTTATCACGGCAGCAGCCGGGGGTCGATGAACTTGACCAGGCCGGTCTCCCGGTAGTAACGGAGGGCGCCCCGGTGGATCGGCGCGGACAGCCCCTTGAGCATGTTTTCCCTGGTCAACGCCGAATAGGCGGGGTGGAGCTTCTTGAACTCGTCCAGGTTATCAAATACCTCCCTGGTGACGGCATAGACGATCTTCTCGTCCAGGTTGCGGGAGGTGACAAGGGTGGCCTTGACCCCGATGGTCTCCACATCTCCCTGGTTGACGGTATTGGGATAGAAGTCAGCCGGGATGACGGACCGGGCGTAATAGGGGTACCGGGCCAGGAGCGCGTCAATGCCCGGACCGTTGATCGGGATGATATTGACCTTGATCCGGCCGGAGGTGGCCCCCTTGATATTGCCGTTGGGATGGCCGACCGTATAGAAGAAGGCATCGATCTTTTCGTCCTGCAGGAGCCCCGGGGCCTCCACTGCCTTGACCTGCTCGGCATGGATGTCGGCCATTGACAGGCCGGCGGCCGCAAGCACGTCCCTGGAATTCTGCAGCTGGCCGGAGCCGGGGTTGCCGATATTGACCCGTTTGCCCTTGAGATCGCGCACTGTTTTCACCCCGCTCACCGCCGAGGCAACCAGGGTGATCGATTCCGGGTGGATCGAAAACACGGAACGCAGATCCTGCTGCGGCCCTCTCCGGGCCCATTCGGCCAGGCCGTGATAAGCCTGGTACTGCCGGTCGGACTGGGCCACCCCGAATTCCAACTCACCGCTCAACACACTGTTGATATTATAGACCGAGCCGGCGGTGGATTCGACGGTCGCCTTGATCTTATATTCCTTGGATTTCTTATTAATCATCCGGCTGATGGCGCCGCCGGTGGGATAATAAACGCCGGTGACCCCGCCGGTGCCGATGGTGACAAAGGTCCTGGCGGATGCAGTGGCGGTCCCGCCGAAGAGCAAGATGATGAGAAGGGGGATAATCGATTTTCCAGTCATGGTCTGTTCTCCCTGCAGTCCGTGATGGGTTGGGTCCGAAGCAACAGCTGATCACTATTCCACCGTAACCGTTCACCGGGGGTATGGAATTACGGTAACCTCATGTCCGTAAGCGTTTTACATTCTACCGGACCGGGGCGGAAGCGCAAGGGGAAGTGACAGCGGCAAACCGGGGCCGCCGGTCCGGGACCGCCGGTTACAAACAAAAACAGGCGGCTGAAATCATCAGCCGCCTGTTTCCTTCCTTAAAAAGGAATCCCGCCATGCGGGAAATACTGTTACTGCTTAGGTGCCGGGCAGATCCGGAATATTGTCGCCATGGCAGTCGGTGCAGTTGGTCTGGGATGTAATTTTGTACTCAATGGCGTTGGCCAACGGCTTATTGCGCGGTTTGTATTTCCCGTCGGCCCACTCGTTCAACAGTTTTGCCGTATAGATGGCAATGTCGGCGGACAACCTTGCACAACGTTCCTTTCTCTGCATGGTGAAAAAGCCAACATTTTCCTTTTTCATCCATTTGCCGACCGAGATATGGCATATCGGTGTATCAGCCAGGCTCGTGTTGTGAATCTGGGCCTTGGCCTGACCGGCTTCCGGCTTATAATGCGGCAGTTTCTCATAGGCATAATAGGCAATCACATCGTTAATGATCGCCTGACCGTCACTGCCGCTGCCAGCGATAAGGCCAACCGCCATACCGGCGCCCACCAGGGTGCCGCAGCCGGTACCCCAGCCCATAAAACCGCCGTGAGCCCAGAAAACAGAGCCCAGCGGAAAAGCGTCATAGGGCGCGCCGACACTCTTTGCCAGGGGCTTGAAGATACCGGTCATCACCGTCTCGGCACAAAACCGGCTGAAATAGGTTGCATGGGCGATCCTGCCGACCTCGGCCAGATTCAGTTTTTTGTACGGATAGGTTGTGGTTCCGCCGGCCTGCGCCTTGGAGACAAAGCTGGTAACGCCGGACGATACCACGGCGGCCCCGGCTGCTAACGCCCCAGCGCTGATAAGAACTTTTCTTCTGTCCTGGTCACATTTTTTTGCTTCTTTCATGCTTTTCATACCCCCGTCTTAGGTTTTAAACCTCTGATGTTAACACGCGGCCCAATCCCTAACCCTCAAATTAAGCCACCCCTACCACTCTTTATTCACTGATATTTTTTATACGCGAACCCATAATTTTCCGCGCTATCGCCCTACTCAACGGCCGGTAAGCCTAAATAAAAACAAGCAGGCCCTTGAAAAGAAAAAATGCAGAAACGCCACCAGCGGGATAACTGGATCAAAAAGTACTGGAGCATGATAAATTATTTCATTAAGTAGATACCACAGTGTGGCACTTTAGAAAATGGGGCAAATTGTCGCAACAAAAGACAATCTCTTTGAGATCAACGGGATATGACCGGGTTACCGAAAACAAAGCCCAACAAGATTGTCAGGACAACAAACGGGCCGGCTGGCGATCAGTCCACAGATATTCCGGTCTTTTTCCGGCCCCGGGCAACGGATGGACCGAACAACAAAAACCGTAAAAACACACATTCCTGACCTTGCAAGTTAGCCGGTAAAAAAAAAATTGCTAGGCATCCGGTGACACAACCCCGCAACTAGCCTGAACCAGTAAAAAAACTGTGATTTTAGCAACCGGCTTTTCCGTGTAACCCGCCCCGCTTGCGGTTGTCACACCCTAACAGATAAAACTGGCCGCAAGGCGTCCGGGACCAGCTTTCAACCGGCCGTACCAAGAGCGCCTTTGGCCTGAAAAAGAGCAGTGCGACAACTTGCCGCATTTGCAACCCCGGTGCGTTATGCTACGTTGTGGTACGTTTTGGTTTCAGAAGAATAATTTTTCACCGCCTTATGCCTTCGTATTAATTTCATGGATACTAAGCAGTTAAGGGCGGCACTGTTGGATTATTCTTCAAAAGTGTGTTGTGGGGGAAGCAAGAAGCATCATTACAAGGAACTTTAATGAGGAGGGTACACGTGAAGGAAATCAACTGTGAAATGAGTAGACGCGGATTATTGGTTAATGCTGGTAAAATTGCTGCCGGGGCAGCAGTGATTTCCGTGGGCGCCCGGGAATTGATCAGGCCGGCCCAGGCCAGCGCGGCCGCCTGGCCCTATGGATACACCAAACTGGACCCCCAGGAGGTAGGCGATCTCGCTTACAAGACCTGGTACGGCAGATACTGCTGCCAGGCTGTTGCCCAGGGCATCCTGCAACCGCTGGCGAAAAAAATGGGCGGCCCCTATGCCGACCTTCCCCTTGATGCCTTCAAGTGGGGCCACGGCGGCGTGGTCGGCTGGGGAACCCTGTGCGGCACCATGGTGGGCGCCGGTATTGCGCTGGGCTTTATCGCCGGCAATGATGGAGAAAAGATCCTCAACGATGTAATCGCCTTCTACGCCAACAGCGCGCTGCCGATCTACCGGCCTTCCAAGCCCAAGAGCCATTTCAAGAACGTCAACACGGCCGACTCTCCGCTCTGCCACATCTCGGTCGGCAAATGGATGAAGAAAGAAGGCGTCAAATTCTTCAGCCCCGAGCGGAAAGAGCGGTGCGCGTGCATCTCCGCCGACGTTGCAATGCATACCGCCAAGCTGCTCAACGCCTGGAAGGACGGGGCCTACAAGCCGGGCCAGGGCTCCAACGTCAGGGAGCACGGCATCACCACCCAGGAAAACTGCATGGAATGCCATGGCGACGACGTTCCGACTCCGATCACCTAACCCTCTGACGGGGCGTAGGATCCTCAAACGCCCCCAGGCGTTTAATTAGAAAAAAACCGGCCGCAGCCCCTGCTGCGGCCGGTTTTTTTTTACCGGCAACACCACGTATCCAGGATCAATAGCGCCGGTAAATCTCTTCAAGCAGGTCAAGTATCCGCTCCCGGGTATTGTTCCCCTGGTTAAGGATAATCACCACCCGGTCGAGCCGGCCCTCCTCCCGCAGATAACCGGCATAGGCATATACCCCGGCCAGGGTGCCGCTCTTCAGCAGCCGCTGGTCCCGGGCCGGCAGCAACGAGCCATAGGGGCGGAAGTCCTTCAGCAACATGAGCATGGCCCGGACGGTGACCCGGTTGTTGCGGGACAGTCCCGAGCCCTCCTCCAGGTACAGATCCGCCCCGGAAAAGCCGGACTCACGGCGATAAAAATCAGCCACCGCCGCCCTGGCCTTGTCCCAGGTGGCTGGATAGCCGTATTTCTCCGCCCCGCAGGCCAGGAAGATCTGGTTGGCGATAAAGTTGTTGGAATACTTCAGCAGCAACGGGATCATCTCGATCAGGGGCCGGCTCCGATGGACCAGAACCGGGGCCAGGGCCGCGGGGATCCCGGCCCGCCGGATTTCACCGGCTACCACGAGCCCCTGTTGACGAAGCAGGGCCCGAAAAAGCTCACCCGCGTACCGGGCAATAATCTCCCTGTTATTCTTCGCATTGGCGCTGATATTGATCCGGTGAATTCCCGGGGCCGAGCCACGCCCCAGAACCGCCATCAGGGGCAGAAAGGGCGTCTGCGGCTCGGCCGAACCCACCGAGCCGTCCTTTGCCTTGCGGATCTTGACGGTGTTGAAGTTGACCGCCAGGCCACTGTTGGCCGCATCATAGGGGTTGTCGCTGTTGCCGCTCCCCGCGGCCGGGGCGGCCAGTTGAAAGGAACTGCCGTCAAGCACGATGTCCCGTACCCGGGCCACCCCTTTGCCGCGCAGTTCCCCGGCCAGAACACCACACTGCTCGGAGATCAGAAAAGGGTCGCCAAAGCCCTGGATAAAAAGATCGCCCTCCCGGTTCCAATAGAACCTGGTTTCAAAACGGAAGTCAGGCCCCAGAATGCGAAGGGCCGCATAGGCGGTGGCGATCTTGAGGATGCTGGCCGGCACCAGGGGAACATCCATGTTTTTCGCATAAAGGAGCGTGCCGTGCCGTTCAATGGCCAGGCCACCGTTTGTCACCAGCTGGTTGATATCCTCGACCGGCCCGGCAATAGCCGTGTCCGCCGGGCCGACGAGCAAGAGCGCCCACAACCCGGCCACCAGGATCCGGCCCGGCAATCCGATCAACGACCCTGTCATCACCGAAAATCCTTTCCTGCTTGCACGAATCCGTGGCCCTGGTCAATGCTTACAGGCCGGTGCTTTCCGTAAACCCAAAAGGGGCGGCGGTCATAAAACCGCCGCCCCGGGAAACAGCTGAAAAAATCGCGGCTAGATCTTAGGCAGGGATGCCATGGATGCGGCAACCGCCTCGGCCGGATATTCATAATTGTGGAGTTCTCCGGCCAGGAACTGCTCAAAGGCGGACAGATCGAGATGGCCGTGTCCGGACAGGTTGAAGAGAATGGTCTTGGGCTCGTTGAGATCACGGGTGGCCTCGATAATCGCCCCGCGAATGGCATGGCAGGCCTCGGGCGCCGGGATGATCCCCTCGGTCCGGGCAAAGAGAATTCCGGCCTCAAAGGTCTCGAGCTGGGGCACTGCCAGCGGCTCGATGATCCCGTCCCGGACCAGGGCGCTGACAATGGGCGCCATTCCGTGGTAGCGGAGACCGCCGGCATGGATTCCCGGGGGCATGAAATCATGGCCCAGGGTATACATCTGCATCAGCGGGGTGGTCTGGGCCACGTCGCCGAAGTCATAGGCCATGGTGCCCTTGGTCATGGTCGGACAGGAGGCCGGTTCGACCCCGAGGAAACGGACATCTTTTCCTTCCAGCCGGTCGGCGACAAAGGGCACGGCCAGGCCGGCGAAATTGGAGCCGCCGCCGCAGCAGCCGATCACCACGTCCGGATAATCTCCGGCGATCTCCATCTGCTTTCTGGCCTCAAGCCCGACAACGGTCTGGTGATGGATCACATGGTTCAAAACCGAACCCAGGGCATACTTGGTATCGTCCCGGGTGGCGGCATCCTCCAGGGCCTCGGAGATGGCAATGCCCAGGGAACCGTTGGAGTCCGGATCCTGCTCCAGGACCGAACGGCCGAAATGGGTGTCCGGACTGGGGCTGGCCACCACCTGGGCGCCGTAGGTATGCATCATGGTCTTGCGGTAGGGTTTCTGGTCAAAGGAGACCCGGACCATGTAGACCTTGCACTCCAGGCCGAACTTCTGGGTGGCAAAGGCCAGGGCGCTGCCCCACTGGCCGGCGCCGGTCTCGGTGGCAAGCCGCTTGATCCCCTCCCGCTTGTTATAGTAGGCCTGGGCCACTGCGCTGTTGGGCTTGTGACTGCCCACCGGCGACACCCCTTCATACTTGAAGTAGATTTTTGCCCTGGTGCCCAGGGCCTGCTCGAGCTTGTCGGCCCGGACCAGGGGCGACGGCCGCCAGATCCGGTAGATATCGAGCACCTCTTCCGGGATATCGATCCAGCGCTGTCCGCTCATCTCCTGCTCAAGCAGGGCCATGGGGAAAACCAGGGACAGCTTCTCCGGTCCCATGGGCTGCATGGTTTCCGGGTCCAGGGGCGGTTGCATGCCACCCGGGATATCCGGAACGATATTGTACCATTGGGTCGGGATTTCATCGTCGCGCAGGTATATCTTCTTCAGACTCATTTAATCACTCCTCCTTGGTTCCGCGCCTGTACTGTTGCAGCAATTCAGAAAAAAGTGGTGTGCCGGCCCCCTCTAAAGCACGGCAACCGATTCGCAATCAACGGATTATTACTACACTTCGGGCCGTCAGGCAAACCATTACCTTATGTCCGTCCAGAAATGAGCAATTTCGTTCAAGATCAAGGATCGCGAAAAAAATAACCGGAGTCATATAAATGATATTACGAGGATTATTTTTTGAGCATGGCGCCGAGATTGGGCGAAAGGGCCATTTCTGGATGGGCACTACCTTGTGTCCCGGTCCGCTTTTCGCGCCAGGTTTATATAAAAATCGCAACGGCGCGCTGTCCCGGCCATGCCGGAGTGACGCCTTTCATCCTTTCGTTGTGGCCGGCCGACATGGTCCAGCCGTAAACATTCAGTAAACAGCCACCGTCTGAAGACGGTGGGTTAACTTAACGACTGAAAGTCGGGATACGGGTCCAAGACCCGTTTTTGACGTGCTCGTGCTCGTGAACGTGAACGTACTCGTACACGAACATAAGTGCCTTTGGCGAACGACAAGTCCATTTATCGA
>JAKITW010000089.1 GCA_021647905.1 Desulfobacterales bacterium
ATTGAGAAGGGCCGGCTGTTCATAAACAGGCTATCAAGCAGGAACTCGCTTCGCCGCAACGGCGATTCGGAAGCCATAAGCATATCATGCCGAAGTTGTTTCAAATTCCGCTTTTGCCGTCACGGCTGCGGCTCAGGGTCCGCTACACCGTTCGGTATAAGAAAACCCCTTTCCCGGTCCAATGTTAAACGTACGGGGTTTACCGAAACCTTACCTCCGGACAACAAGCTTCGCCCGGCGCGACTTTCATATAAAAGCAACTTGTTTTACGGAAGCCGGGGGACGGCCGGGGGTAGAGCAGGAAGCTGATTCCCAATCAGCGACACCAGGAATATCCAGTTAGTTTCGGGCTCGGGTAAAGAGCAGAACCGCTGAAAAGAAATTATGCCACTCACTATGAAATGGAGCGGAGCGGACCACCAGTCACCGCTGCGGGCTCCCTGATCATTGTCACAGCACCTTTTGCGCGATATTTTCGCACGGAGCATATTCTCCATCAGTAAGGTGTAGTGACCAGCGCGTATCCGGTAGGCGCCGGCCTTGACAGGAATGCGTTTTGCGGCTATCTTTTGGTCGGTAACTTACGATTTAGGTATAAGTTTTAGCCCCAATGATTACTTCTTGCAAAGGGAAGTCCATGTTCGAACGAGAAATAGAAAGAAAAATAGAAGATTTTATCGAGCTTGGTTTTCCCCGGTATATCCCCAGACAAGACAGGCTGTTTATGGTTGACAATATGGTGTCAACCGTTATCGGTGCACGCCGGGCCGGCAAGAGTTTCAGGATATTGCAGGCAGCGGCCGAGTTGATTGCTCAGCAGAAAGTAGCATCGATCAACCACGTTTGCTACCTGGATTTTGACAATCCGATCCTGTCAAGCATGAAAGCCGCGGATCTCCTTCTGATCCAAAATACTTTCCTGAAACTGAATCCGGAAATCGTCCCCCAGACCCCCTTATTGTTTCTGCTGGACGAGATCCACAAGATTCAGGGATGGGAAGAGTATGTCATTGATCTCTCCCGCAATCCCAACTGGAAGGTCATTGTTTCCGGGTCATCTTCCAAAATGCTCAAACATGATATTGCCACGGAACTGCGAGGCAAAGCCATATCCACCACTGTTTTCCCGCTCAGTTTCTCCGAGTATCTGCAATTCCACAATTTCAACCACAAGATCGGTTCCACCAAGGGGCTGGCCGAAATCAGGCGCCTTTTTGATGAATACCTGAAATGGGGCGCTTATCCGGCCCTTACGGCCTTAGACGCCTATCTCAGGGAAGGAATCCTGCGGGAATACTTCGATACGATGCTCCTCAAGGACATCATCCAGCGCTATAATGTCGGTAAACCGCAACATTGCATCCGTTTATACAGATATCTCCTTTCCAATATCAGTAAGCCTTATACCCTGCAGAGCGCTTATCGCTATCTCAAGGGTTGCGGGCTCAACACGAGCAGGGAAGCGGTGCGGAATTACCTGGCCTGGGCAAAAGATTCGTGGCTCCTGTTCACCATCCCGATTTATTCTGATTCTTTAAAAGAACAGGAAAGAAATTATAAAAAGTTATATGCCATAGATTGGGCCCTGGCCAATAAAAACAGTCAGATATGGAACGGTTCCTATTCAAGGGCCTTGGAAAATATGGTCTACCTGGCCCTTTGCCGGCAATGGCACAGAGTGCAGTACTATCTGACCAAAAGGAAACGGCTGGAGGTGGATTTTGTCGGGGTGGACAGTCATGGCAACCCTGGTATAGCCGTGCAGGTCTGCATGGACATCAGCCGGGAGGCCACCATTCAACGTGAGCTTGAGGCACTGGCAAAAACCGCCGGCTATTTCGGCATAAAAGAGAACCTGATCATCACCTACAACCAGGAAGAAGATTTTTCCGTCGCCGGGATCGCCATCCGGGCCATTCCTGCCTGGAAATGGTTGCTTCAAGACCGATCATCTTGAATAATGCCAGGTCTTGCCGATATCGCTTGACCCCGTGGAGGCCTGGTACAGCATCGAGTGGTCCCGGCGTAAAGGATCCAGTCGAGCAAATATTTGAAGTATCGTACAATACCGATATGCGAGGGGGGTGATTTATGACAGTGATCTCCAGCACCATGAAAAGGCGACCGTCAAAGATATCATTGTCATCACAGATTGCGGACCCCGTATCCTGAAAACGGTTGGCATCGGTTTCTGGATACGGTGAGTTTGCAAGACAACACATCTCAACCAACGCCAAGTTCTGGGTAGCCTGCACACAACCACTCACAGGGTAAGCCCCCGCCGGACTCCGGGTTGCCTCCTGTCCGGTAAGCGCTTGCAGGGAAAGGAGTGTGCTCGACAGGTGGTCGCGCCACCCTGTGAGTGGTTAGATCACGATCATCGCTCCATGTTTTTTTCATTGTCCACGGTTTTTTTCATCCTCAGTCTTCTGTCCTCCGTCCTCTGTCCTCTGTCCTCAGTCCTCTGTCTTCCGTCTTCTGCTTGCCACGCCGTAGCCTCTTGTCCGCCGCAGCCTTCAGGCGAAGGAGGATGGCGAAGGCGGGTCCTCTGTCCTCCGTCCACATTCAATTCATCGAGCCGTCATCCCCGGCCGGCATTGGCACCTTCAATAAATTGATCCCCTCCTTTTCCAGGGTCTTCTCTTCCTCGGCCGTGGTCACCCCCCGAATGTTGCGGGGTTTCTCCACGCCGTAATGAATCTTGAGCGCCTCCGTGGCCAGGCGCGGGCCCACATCCTCGAAATTGTTTTTGACGAAATCCTGTACCGCACGCAGGAGACGGGCACCCTTGGCCTTTTCCCCCTCCGATGGCTCGGATCTGTCCTCCGCCGGCGGTTGGACTGCCGGCCGGGGCCCGGACCGGAGACTGCTCACCGGCGAGAGGATCTTGCGTACTTTCTGGCTGCCGCACTGGGGGCAGACCAGCAGGGCCGCGGTCTGCTGCGACTCAAAATCCCGGCGGTCCTCGAACCACCCTTCAAAGGTGAAACCGCAGGTACAGATTAGATCAAAAACAATCATACGGTCAACCGCTTGATCCGCTCCCGGATCGGGGGGTGGGTGCTGAACAGGTTGGCCATGGTCGAGGCGGACAGCGGGTTAACGATATACATCTGGGCCGTGGCCGGATTGACCTTCATCGGCCGCTGCCGGTTATAGCTCTCCAGTTGCCGCAGGGCGCTGGCCAGGGCCTCGGGCCGGCCGCTGATCCGGGCGGCGGCGGCATCGGCCTGGTACTCGCGGCTGCGGGAGATGGCCATCTGGATCAAGGCCGCGGCAATGGGGCCGACAATCATCATCACCAGCATGCCCAGCAGACCGCCGCCCTCATCGTCGTCGCTCCCGCCTATGCCGAAGATCATGGACCACTGGGCCATGGTGGCCAGGTAACTGATCGCGCCGGCCATCACCGCGGCAATGGAGCTGACCAGGATATCCCGGTTCTTGATATGGCCCAGTTCGTGGGCCAGCACCCCTTCCAGTTCCTCCCGGCTCAGGATGCGCAACAGCCCCTCGGTCACCGCCACGGCCGAGTGTTCGGGGTTGCGGCCGGTGGCAAAGGCGTTGGGGGTCTCGTTGGGGATGATATAGACCCGGGGCTTGGGCAACCCGGCCCGCTGGGCCAGGCCGGCCACCAACTGGTGCAGCTCCGGGGCCTGGGCCGGGGATACCTGTTGTGCCTTGCTCATGGCCAGGGCCATCTTATCGCTGTACCAGTAGGCAAAAAAGTTCATCCCCAGGGCCATGACCAGGGCAAACGCCAGGCCGCTGCCGCCGCCAAGGGCCTGACCGGCCAGCATCAACAGACCGGTCAGGGCCGCCATCAACATGAATGTCTTAACAAAATTCATTTTGCCAAAAACCTCTGAACCACAGTAACCGTTCACCAGGGGGCTACAGATTTACGGAAACCACCGGCCTGTAAGCGTTTACCAGTGCCAAGGATTCGTGCAAGCAGGCCGGCGAATCCATAGTATGCCTATGTGAGCCGGCCTGATCGTGCGAAGACGGGGTGCTGGTGAACGCTTACGGACCACAAACCCCCGGCCTGGGGCCTGAACGGCTCTGGGACGGGGGCTTTTGAATTACTATAAGTCCGGCTGATGCCTTGTCAAGAGCGACAGCGGCGGGCAATGGGACAGGGGATCTTATTCCAGTTGGTTGCCGGAACCGATGATATGGATGTCCCGCTGCGGGAAGGGTATGACGATGTTCCGCTCGTCAAAGGCCTGGTAGGCGGCCTTGAGCAGGTTGTGGGTCTCAAGCCCCTTCAGGCTCGGATCATCGACCCAGCAGAGCAGTTCGAAATTCACCGAGGAGTCGGCAAAGGTGCGGACCCGCACCCGGGGCGCGGGCTCCGGCGAGACGTTGGGATTGGCGCGGACCACGTCGAGCAGCACCTGCTCCACCCGGTTGAGATCGCTGCCATAGGCCACCCCCACCGGCACCCGGATCCGGAACCGGGGGATCGGCGCGCTTTCATTGATGATCTTCGAATTGGCCAGGATCGAGTTGGGCACCGTGATCAGGACGTCATCCCGGGTCTTGACCCGGGTGGAACGGATGCCGAGTTCCACCACCTCGCCCCGCTCCCCGCTGTCAAGGATGATATAGTCGCCCACCTTGAAGGTATTGTCCATGAACAGGCTGATACCGCCGAAAAAATTGGCCAGGGTGTCCTTGGCCGCCAGGGCCACCGCAATACCGGCAATACCGGCCGAGGCAAAGAGCGGGGTAAGATCCACGTCCCAGATGGCCAGCAGCCAGAGCAGCCCGGCAATGATCACCACCACCCGGGCCACGTTCTTCAGCAGTTGAAACAGGTCCTTGCCCACCTTGCCCCGGGTAAGGGCCAGGGCCAGGCTCCTCTCCGCCGCGGTGTTCAGGAAACGGAACGTCGCCACCAGCCAGAAGAGAAGAATCGAACTCTGGACGACCCGGGGCAGAACAAGCTGCCAGGGCGGTTGCAGCGGTTGGAGTACCAGGGCATGGAGCACGCCGAGCAGAAAAACCGTGCTGCAGATCGGGGCATGGAGAATGGCGATCAGATCGTCGTCAAAGGTCAGTTCGGTCCGGGCGGCCAACTGGCGGAACACCCGGTCGATGAGCAGGTCGGCCGCCTTGGCCAGGGCCGCGTAGACCGCCACCACCACCACCCGCTTGAGCAGGATGTTCTCACTGAAGACCTGGTACTGGTCAAGCAACACGCTGAAATCGATCAACTCTCCCCTCCCCTGATCCTATTCCGACGCATCATCAAGCCGCACCGCCTCGTCGATCAACATGATCGGAATATCGTCCTTAACAGGATAGAGCAGCTTGCAGGTCCCGCAGACCAGGCCGTCTTTTTTGTCGGTCAAGGTAACCCGGCCCTTGCATTTGGGACAGGCAAGGCTGGCAAGCAGTTCCTCACTGATCATGGTTCGTTCCTCCGTTTTCCGGCACGCCAATGCCGCGGGTCAGCAATTACAAAAAAATTTATAGATATATAGCATACTCAAACGATCCCACCAAGTAATCATCCGTTGAATCCAGCCGATCTCCGGCGTCACATCTTCGCCCGGTGGCTCAACCACGGCCGGCGGGCCGGCAGGGTTGAACCGTCCATCTCTCTGAGCAGGGTCAGTTGCGCGATGAGCGCAACCACCGCGGTCTCCAGCCGGAGGATCCGGGGGCCCAGGGTGAATGGCTTGAAGCCGCAGCCCCGGAACCGGCTGACCTCAAAATTCACCCAGCCGCCCTCCGGACCCAGGGCCAGCAGGACCCGGCCGCTATCCAGCGGCCGGACCAGGCCGGCCAGGGTGGTCGGCCCTTGGGGATGGGCCAGCAGACAGTGGCTGTACCCGGAAAGCAGCCCGGGCAGAAAATCCTCGACAAAGGGCCGGAACCGGGGATGGATGGAGACCCCGGGCAGCCTGGTATCCACGGCCTGCTCCAGCCCGTCGATCAGATATGAACGATAATTTTCGTTTTTCAAAAGCGATGCCTGGAAAAAACTCTTTTCCACCCGGTTGGAGTTGATCAGAAAAATCCGGCCCACGCCCAGGGAAGCGGCCTGGGCCAGGATCCTCTTCAACATGATCGGCCGCGGCAGGGCAATGATCAGATCGATCAAGGGCCGGGCCGGGGGCGGAGAGAGGGGGGTAAAAAAAAGTACCACCCGGTGACTGTCCAGCTCCTCGATCCGGCCCTGGCCGAGGTCACTGTTAATGATTCCCATCCGGAGGATGTCGCCGGGCCCGGCCTTGATAACTTTTACAATATGGTCCAGCCGGCGATCGTGGAGAATCACCCGGCCGGCCGGATCAAGCTCCTCAGGGCTTATGAGAATACAGTTCATCGGAAAAATCCATTGATCCGGTGGGTCAGGTGGGTTCTAATATTTCAATGGCGTCGCAAAAAAAACGCCAGCTACCGCGTTGCGCTAAATTGTCTCGTCACTGCGGCGTACCTGAGTACGCCTCATTCCTCGAAATTTGCGCGCCTTGTATCTGACGATTTTTGCTTAGCCATCCCGAATACTGATTTTTACTTTTACGGAATCCTTGTCCCGTGCGCCCTGGCGCTGAAGATTGCCAACCCGGCCGCAATCGCTGCCATTCCGAAATACACGCCATGGTTCTTCTATACAATTTCTTCCAGATCCTGGCCCTGATTCTATTCTTTCCGTTTGTTTTCGTCAAAATAATCACCTCGGGCAAGTACCGGAGTCTGGTGCCTGTCCGGTTGGGATTCGGACTTGACCATCGGCTGAAAAGACTTGGGCCGGACAGGCCGCGGATCTGGGTCCATGCCCTGTCCGTGGGCGAGGTCAGCTCGGCCCAATCGCTGGTCCGCTCCATCCGGGCCGCCTATCCCGGAGCGGCCCTGATCTTTTCCGCCACCACCTTGACCGGGATGAAGCTGGCGGCCCAGAGTCTGTCCCGGGAGGTTGACCTGTTCATCCACTTTCCCCTGGATTTTTTTATCACCACCAACCGGTTTCTCACCCAGGTCGATCCGGATCTGTTCATCCTGGTGGAGACCGACTTCTGGCCCAACTTCATGCACACCCTCAAACGAAAAAAAATCCCGGCCCTGCTGGTAAACGGCCGGATATCGACCCGGTCCCATGATCGCTACCAGCGTTTCCGATTTTTTTTCGCCCCGCTCTTTTCCTGTTTCCGCTTTCTCTCCATGCAGACCGCGATCGATGCCGAGCGGATGCGCGGACTGGGGATCCCGGCGGAGCGGATCAAAACGCTGGGCAACCTCAAATATGATGCGGTATTGCCGGGCCGCGGCACCAATGATGCACTCAACCGGGCGGCCCTGGACATTGACGAAAAAAAAACAATATGGCTGGCCGGCAGCACCCATGCGGGGGAGGAGGAGATCATCTTCCAGGTGTTCAGCCGCCTGGGCCGCCGGTTCCCCGCGCTCTTGCTGATCATTGCCCCGCGCCATATAGAACGAACCCCGGAGGTGCTGGCCGCGGCCAAGCGCCAGGGGCTCACCGCCAGATGCCGGACCGGGGATGCGGCTGACATTGACGGGGCAACCGTACTGATCCTCGACACCATCGGCGAACTGGCCTCCCTTTACCGATCCTGCGACCTCGCCTTTGTCGGCGGCAGCCTGGTTGCGGCCGGCGGACACAACCCGCTTGAACCGGCGGCCCATGGCCGGCCGGTGCTTTTCGGGCCCCACATGGAGGATTTCCAGGAAATCGCCCGCGACCTGGTCCAGTGCGGCGGCGGCCGGATATGCAGGGACGGTAATGCGCTCTTCTACCAGGTCGAGCAATGGCTGGCCGATCCCAGGGCTCGCAAGCGGGCCGGGGCGAACGCCGCGGCCATGGTTGCCGAACAACAGGGGGTGAGCGAACGCCATCTCCAGCTGATCAAGGAGTTGCTGGTTGCGGAAGACCAGGGAGAATCGAAACGGTGAGCCAGGCGCCCGATACAAAAAAGCTTGACCGTCTTTTTACGCTGGGCCGCCCCCTGGCGCCGATATACGGGGCGATCATGCGACTGCGGGCCTGGCTCTACAGTAAAAAAATATTCAGGCGGCACCGGCTGCCGGTCCTGGTGATCAGCGTCGGCAACCTGAGCATGGGCGGCACCGGCAAGACCCCGATGGTCATCTATCTCGCCCGTTTTCTGCGCAAGGCCGGCCGGCGGCCGGCAATAATCAGCCGGGGCTATGGCGGCAAGAGCAGAAAACCGGTCAATATCGTTGCGGACCAGGGGGGAATCCACCTGCCGGCCGAACTCTGCGGCGACGAACCGCGCCTGCTGGCCGAATCATTGGCCAAGGTGGTGGTGGCCACCGGCAGAAACCGCGTCCGGGTGGGCCGCCACCTGCTCCGGCACTATCCACTGGATACCCTGGTGCTGGACGACGGCTTCCAGCATCTTGCCCTGGAGCGGGATCTCG
The DNA here is from genome assembly GCA_021647905.1 of Desulfobacterales bacterium. Classification (NCBI taxonomy): domain Bacteria; kingdom Pseudomonadati; phylum Thermodesulfobacteriota; class Desulfobacteria; order Desulfobacterales; species Desulfobacterales bacterium. Next base: position 8,419 of record JAKITW010000089.1, read on the forward strand.
ACCTGGTGCTGTTCAGCAGCCGCTCCCTGCTCGACCCCGCTTTTCTGCGGCCCGGCCGGGTGCTGCCCGGCGGCCCCTTGCGGGAACCGCCCAGGGCCCTTGAGCGGGCCGATGCCTTTGTGATAACCGGCATAACCGACCATACCCGGGACGCGGCCCAGGTATTCAGAACAAGATTAAGCGAGCGATTTCCCCGACAGCCGGTTTTTTTCAGCTCCTATCAACCCGAGCGGATCACCAGCCGGACCAGGGACCCGGCCCCGTCCCTGGACCGGGTCCGGCAGATACCCCTGTTCGGCTTCTGCGGCATCGCCGACCCGGAACCCTTTTGCCGCCTCCTGGCCGACGCGGGTTTCCGGATCACGGATTTTACCGCCTTTCCGGACCACCATTCCTATGGCAGATCCGATCTTGCCCGGCTGATGACCAGGGCCGCGGACCAGGGCGCCCGCGGTCTGATCACCACTGAAAAGGACCTGGTCAAGCTGAAATCCCTGGGTCCGGCCCCCCTGCCCATCTACGGTCTGGCGATATCAATACGGATGGAAGAGAACTTTGACCAGTTTCTGGCCAACCGGCTCACCGCTCCCTGAACCCGGGAAACAGGTTGGTTTTTTTTGGTTTATCAGATAAAAGCTGTAAAGACTTTGAGGACGGTTGGTTTATTCAATTTACAAGGATGCACACGGATATCAAAATCAGCCCCTCTTTCAGAACCGTAAAGGAGTAAATAACATTATGCAGCTGGATACAAAGATCGGATTCATTGGCGGCGGCAAGATGGGCGAGGCCCTGGTCAAGGGGATCGTTGACGCCGGTCTGGCCGGAGCGGACCGGGTGGTGGTGGCGGAACCGGACCAGTCCCGCCGCAAGTTACTGACCGCCACCCACGGGATTGCCGTACACCGGGACAGCGGCCCGGTCTGGTCCCAGTGCGGGATCGTGCTGCTGGCGGTCAAACCCCAGATGATGCGGGAGGTGCTGCTCAACTGCCGGGACCAGGTAAACGACAGTCACCTGATCATCTCCATTGCCGCCGGGATCACCCTGGACTTTCTCGAAGGGTTGCTGGGCGACCGCGGCTGCCGGCTGGTCCGGGTGATGCCCAATACCCCGGCCCTGGTGCTGGAGGCGGCCTCGGCCCTGAGCCTCGGCCCCAGGGCCACGGCCGCGGACCAGGATACCGCGGTGGCGATCTTCAATGCCATCGGCTCCACCGTGGTGGTTGCCGAGAACCAGATGGACGCAATAACCGGATTGAGCGGCAGCGGCCCGGCCTATGTGTTTTCATTCATCGAGGCCCTGACCGATGCCGGGGTCAGGGAGGGCCTGGGCCGTGATGTTGCCGAGAAACTGGTGCTGCAGACCATCCTCGGCTCGGTGAAACTCGCCCTGACCAGCAAGGAACATCCGGCCCAACTGCGGGCCATGGTCACCTCGCCCGGCGGAACGACCATTGCCGGCCTGCATGTCCTGGCCACGGCCGGGTTCAATGGAATCATCATGAACGCCGTGGCGGAAGCGACCCAACGCTCACGGGAACTGGGTGAATCATAAGGTCGATGGCATCGTCGTTAGTGTCCGTCCAGAAATGAGCAATTTCGTTCAAGATCAAGGATCGCGAAAAAAATAACCGGAGTCATATAAATGATATTACGAGGATTATTTTTTGAGCATGACGCCGAGATTGGGCGAAAGGGCC
>JAKITW010000090.1 GCA_021647905.1 Desulfobacterales bacterium
CGCCGCCGCGGCGAAGCGAGTTCCTGCTTGATAGCCTGTTTATGAACAGCCGGCCCTTCTCAATGGAGCGGCCGTTGGTAGAAGAAAACCCCTTTCCCGATAGGAGGGGGTTTACTGAATGTTTACGATCGTTTTAGAGGATCTGGGCCAGCCGGTCTCCGGCCCGGCGGAGCCGGAGGCTTAAGATATGAATCACCCGTTGCAGAATCGTGGCCCCCAACCCGGGATGGTCGCGGAGCAGTTCCCGGAAACGGTCAGCGGTCAGGATCCGCAGCCGGCACTCTTCCAGCACGGTCACCGTGGTCCCGTGGAGCCCACGGCCCGCGGTCATGCCCTCTCCCACCATGGCCCCGGGATCGAGCACGGCAATGATGATATGCTTGCCGCGAAACTCGGTCTCCTTTTTCACCGCCAGCCGGCCCTGTTCGAGAAAACCCATGAAAGTACAGGGATCGCCCGCCCTGCTCAACACCGCTCCGGCCGGCCAGACCCGCTGCTCCAGATAGGGTGCCAGGGTTCCCGCCTCGGCCGGGTCTAAAAAAGCGAGCCCGGACATCTCCGTCCGGTCGTGTCCCTTGCCGTCAACCGTGTCCCGTGCCGCCATCACTTGCCGCCCGCCTCGACCTCTGCCACCTTGGCCCGCATCCGGGTGATCAGTCCGTCAAAGCCCTCCTTCTTTATGATGCTGGAGAAATCCTGGCGATAGTTGGCAACCAGGCTGACGTTCTCAATCTTCATGTCAAAGACCAGCCACTCATCACCGTTTTTGAACAGTTTATAGGTGATCGGGATCGCAATTCCCTTGTCGATCAGGCTGGTGTAAATCAGGGCCCGGTCGCCCTTGACCCGCTGTTTTTTAAAGACTACCTCCTGGCCGGTGTAATTATCGATCTTACCGATGTAGCGCTGCTTGACCAGCCGGGCGAACAGGTTTTTGAACCGCTGCCGCTCCTCCGGGGTGCGCTCGTTCCAATAACCGACCAGCACATGTTTGGACATCTTGGCAAAATCAAACATGGTATCAACCACCGCCTCCACCCGCTTTCTCCGCTCCTCTTTCATATCAGGCGCGAGCAGTTGCTCGTCCTGGAGGATACGGAGAACTTCCTGCACCGCGTCCTTGACCTGGGAGAGCGGGTCGTTGGCCGCGGGACTCAGCCGGGCAAGGCCCCAGGCAAACAGTACCACCGCCGCTGACAGCCAGATTATTTTTGTTCTAGAGCCGGTTCGTCCTGTCATCACTGTTATCCGTTGGTGGGTTTGGGATAATCATACCGTGGGGTTATACACCCCGGGATCAGTTATATCCGTTGTTGGTTTTACAGCAAAAAATCACCTTGCCGGGCCGTCTCCCCGGCCGGACAGGTCGTTGATCCGGCCCTGACGATACTGGTAGTAAATATCACGCATGGCCGAATAGGGATCAAGCGAGGTTGTTATAAACAGCTCATAATCGCCCAGGGTAAGCGAGGCGTGGTTGAGCTCCTCCACGCCATAAAACAGGGCCGAGGTTTCCAGGCGGCCGTTGGCAACATAGGTCAGGGGCTCCAGAAAGGCGTCCCCGACCATGCCCACGGTGTCCCGGACGGTCGACGGCCCGAGCAGCGGCCAGTTCAGATAGATGCCGGGCCCGATCCCGTACACCCCGAGGGTCTGGCCCAGATCTTCTTCCAGGGGCGGCGCCAGCCCGAAACCGTCCCTGGCCGCGTCGGCAAGGCCGACAACGCCGAGCGTGGAATTCAGCGCGAACCGGGCCAGTTCAATCCCGGCCGCATTCACCTTGCCCTGGAGAATGTTGTTGACCATTCGCACCGGCGCGGACAGGTTTGTAAAAAAATTACGCACACAGATCCGGACATCCTCGGCCGTCACCCTTGCGTATACCGTGGCCACGGGCTTGATCACCCGGAAATAGAGCCTGTCGTTAAACCGGAAAAAAAACCGGTTCAGCGGCTCCAGGGGATCGGCAATCGCCGGCCGGGCGGTATCGGTCTCCTCTTCCTCGCCCAGGAGCCAGACCTCGTCCCCATCTGCAAACCCCGCCTGGTCCGCCGGCCCGCCGCCGGACGCGGCAATCGACCGCCCTCCCCCGGTTTCACCGGCAAAACAAGGGGTAACACCCGGTACGGCCCAGACCGGCAACAGCAGCAGAAACAACCATGCAGCCGCTTTTCCGTTTTTCTTTTTCATGGCCGTCACCTTTCAATCGTGATGAACTCGTAACAACCCGAAAGGCTTCAAATGCCACCCAATAAAATCAACAAGTTACAAGACGAATCACGTCCGTCGAGCGGGTTGTTGCGAGACCGACAATCGTAACTAACCAGCATGGCTGGACCATATTTTCAGGCCGCAGCCACAACCAACAATGAAAACCTCTCCGGACAACAAGCTTCGTCCGGCAAGACTTTCATATAAATCACGGGGGCATAACCCCGCGGCATCATTAGCCCCAAACCGGAAAGCAATCACATGTTGCCGAAGATGTACTTGCTGACCAGGGCCTCGATGTCAATGGCCGACTCGGTCTCGAGAATCATCCCGCCGTCTGCCAGCGGTTCGCCGCCGCCGTCCTGCAGGATCCGGATATACTTGTCACCGATAAGTCCCCGGGTCTTGATCGAGGCAATGGCGTCTTTGCCGATTTTAACGTTCTTGTCAATCAACATCACCACCCGGGCCATGTCATCGGCCGCCAGAACAATCTTCGCTACCCGGCCCACCACCACCCCGGCGATCTCCACCGAGGCCCCTGGTTTCAAACCGGTCACATTATCAAACTCCGCCTGCAGGGTGTAGTTTTTTTCCATGGCAAAGATCGAAAATTCACCCAGCTGCAGGGATAGATAGACAAAGGCGAAAAAACCCGTGATCATGAAAATCCCCACCGTCAGTTCGGTTGTCAGCTTCTTCATAGTCCCTGTTCCGCCGATTGGCTTTGATAGATTTGGCCCATGGTCATCTTGACGAACTCCCTGATCTCCGGGTCGTCGGACCATTGAATCTCCTCGGGACTGGAAAATTGCTTCATCCCGCCGTCATTGAGAATGATTACCTGATCCGCCAGATTGAACACCTTGGGGATATCATGGCTGACAATCACCGCGGTGTAGCCGAGCCGGCAATGGGTCCGGTCAAAGAGCCGGTAGATCTCCATGGTCCTGGCCGGATCAAGACCGGTGGTGGGTTCATCGAACAACATGATCCTGGGATCGAGTTGCAGGGCCCGGGCCAGACCCACCCTTTTTTTCATCCCCCCGCTGAGTTGGGCCGGATACTTGTCCTGGTGTCCGGCAAGGTCCAGTTGCTCCAGGGTGGTCATCACCCGCTCCCGGATCTGCCGGCGGCTGCTTCGGGTCCGCTCCTGCAACGGCAGGGCCACGTTACCGAACACGGTCAGGGAATCGAACAGGGCCGCGCCCTGGAAGAGTACCCCGAAATTGGTCCGTAACTCTCCCAGTTGACGCGGGCTCATCCGGGCCACATCCCGGCCCTCGACCAGCACCTGCCCGGAATCGGGCCGCATCAGCCCGAGGATCAGCCTCAGGGTAACGCTCTTGCCCTGGCCGCTCTGCCCGGCGATAACCGTGGTTCTGCCCACCGGGATCTCCAGGTTCACCCGGTTGAGCACCACCTGGGGGCCAAAGCGCTTGACCACGTCGACGAACTGAATAATCGGCTTACTCATAGCAGCATGGCGGTGAGGAGATAGTCCCAGACCAGAATGGAGATTGAAGAGAGTACCACCGCCTGGGTGGTTACCCGGCTGACGCTCTCGGCCCCGAAGCCGGCACCGCGGATATCCTGGACAAAGTAGCCGCGGCCGATGCAGATCCAGGCAATCAGCACCGCGAAAACCATTGACTTGATCAGACCGAGATTGATGTCCTGGTTGACAACGCTGTTCTCCATCCCGCTGAAATAGGCCCCCGGGTTAACGCCGAGCAGCTTGACCCCGGCCAGATAACCGCCGAATATCCCGACCACATCAAAGAACAGGGTAAGAATCGGTACTGCTATCAGGGTGGCCAGAAACTTGGGGGCGATCAGATAGCGAAAGGGGTCCACGGCCATGCATTCCAAGGCGTCGATCTGCTCGGAAATCCGCATAATCCCCAGCTCGGCGCACATGGCCGAACCGGCCCGGCCGGTAACCATCAATGCGGTGAGCACCGGACCCAGCTCCCGGATCAGGCTCAGGGCAACGGCCGAACCGAGCAGCCCCTCGGAGCCGAACTGGCGCAGGGTATAGTAGCCCTGCAGCCCCAGGACCAGCCCGGTGAAGGCAGCGGTGAAAAAAATCACCACAACCGAGTTGGCGCCGATCAAGCGGATTTCCCTGACCAGGGCGGCCAGCCGGAACGGCTGCTTCACGGTCCCCTTCAGGGTGGAGAGCAGGAAAAGCCCCATCCGGCCGAGATCGTAAACATAGTATATGGTGCTGTTGCCCAGCCTTTCGATCCGTTGCAGCAAGCTCTCACCGTCGGTACTGTCTGCTCAGCCGGAATAGTCCTGCTCAGCCATCTCGATAAAGTTACATGACCATCAGCCTTGAATAACTGTTCATCAGATAACACACAAGCATGCACATTATCGGAGCGGTCGCCTGCTTGTCAAGCAAGAAGAAAATCGCCCCAAAAGCGCCGGCCTTGCCATGCCGGAGTAACGCCTTTCATTGTTTGCTTGTGGCCGGGCGGATATGGTCCAGTTGAAAGCTGTTGCATTTCCCCGTGCACATTTGCTAGTTTGTGTCCGTCCAGAAATGAGCAATTTCGTTCAAGATCAAGGATCGCGAAAAAAATAACCGGAGTCATATAAATGATATTACGAGGATTATTTTTTTGAGCATGACGCCGAGATTGGGCGAAAGGGCCATTTCTGGATGGGCACTAGTTTGTGTTCTGTGTTACTATACCGCTGATCTTAAACTCGATTATCTCAATCCAGGCGGCCAACGTGCCCACCATCCCTGCCCGGCCTGTAACTGGCTCACAGGGAATGTAACTCGGCGCTATCATTACCCCCAAACCGGCGATCGCTTACCCTGGCCTTTCTCCTGGTCGAGCCGGGCCGCTCAAGACAAACCAGCATGGCTGGACCATAACTTTTCGGCCGCAGCCACAACCAACAATAAAAATCTTTCCGGACAGCGGGCTTTGTCCGGCACGACTTTCATATAAACAAGGGAGAATGGAAGTGAATACCAACAGTGGCGCATCCGACCATCCCTGCCCCAGGCCCGACCCGGCCGGCACGGAGCCCTGCACCATTGTCATCTTCGGCGCTTCCGGCGATCTCACCGCCAGGAAACTGATCCCGGCGCTCTGCAGCCTGTACGCATCCGGACGGCTGCCGCAACCGATCACTGTGGTTGGCTGCGGCAGAACGGTGATGAGCCATGAGCAGTTCCGGGCAAGGCTCAAAAACGGCTGGTCCGGAGACGACCCGGCCTGGACCCGGTTCGCCGGACAGCTGTTCTATCATCCAGTGGCCTATGACTCGGCCGACTCCTTCCAGGGGCTGGCCGAGTTTCTCCGGGACCTGGACCAGTCACGCAATACCGCCGGGAACCGGATCTTCTATCTCGCCACCCCGCCCTTCCTCTACCCGGTTGTTGCCGGGATGCTCGGTGATCTCGGCCTGGCGGCAGAGGGAACCAGCGGCAACGGCTGGGCCCGGATCGTGGTGGAAAAACCCTTTGGCCGCGACCTGACAACAGCCATGGAACTGGATCGAAAACTGCATACCGGCTTCCAGGAGCAGCAGGTGTTCCGGATCGACCATTACCTGGCCAAGGAAACGGTCCAGAACATCTTGATGCTCCGTTTTGCCAATGCCATCTTCGAGCCGATCTGGAACCGGAGCTTTATCGATTATGTGGGGATCATTGCCGGCGAGCAACTGGGAGTGGAACATCGGGCCGGTTATTATGACCGGGCCGGGGTGCTGCGCGACATGTTCCAGAACCACATGATGCAGCTGCTGGCCCTTACCGCCATGGAGCCGCCCTCCCTGTTCGAGGCCGACCGGGCCCAGGACGAAAAGGCCAAGGTATACCGGTCCCTCAAGCCCTTTGCAGCGGCAAGCATCCAGGACAATCTGATTCTGGGCCAGTACGGGGCCGGTTCCATTGCCGGCAAACCGGTGGCAGCATACCGGCAAGAGCCCGGGGTCGACCCCGACTCCCTGACCCCCACCTTTGCCCTGATGCGGCTCCATATCGACAACTGGCGCTGGCAGGGAGTTCCCTTTTACCTGGCCTCGGGCAAACGGCTCCGTAACAAGGTGACCCGGATCGTGGTCCAGTTCAAGGAGGTCCCCCACTCCATGTTCCGGCAGGTGCTGGGCGAGCATATCAGCGCCAACCGGCTGATCCTCGGCATCTATCCCCGGGAGGAGATCAGCCTGACCTTTCAGGCCAAGCGTCCGGGCTCCAAGTTCTGCCTGCAACCGGTTACCATGGATTTTAACTATGACACCAGCTTCAGCAGCCCCAGGCCCGATGCCTACCAGAACGTACTCCTGGATTGCATCCAGGGCGATCAGATGCTGTTCTGGCGGCAGGACGGGGTGGAACTCTGCTGGTCGTTCCTGTCGCCGATTCTTGAGGCCTGCGAAGCATGCCCTGATCCGGACATGCTTTTAAAAAGCTATCCAGCCGGCAGTTGGGGACCGGCGCCGGCGGAAAAATGGATGCGGTTGATCGTCAACCCGTTTCCGGGCGGGTACGAATCAACCCCCCGCCCTGGGAGTCCTGCATAACAAACATCAACCTAAAGGGAGAGCTGACCGCATGGAGACCTACTACCAGCCCAAGGATCTTGCAAAATTCGGTGATATCGGCAAAGGCGCGCCCGAACTCGGCAGAAAATTCTTTGAATACTACAACGCGGTGTTTGCCGACGGCGAACTGAGCGAACGGGAAAAATCCCTGATCGCCCTGGCCGTGGCCCATGCCGTCCAGTGTCCTTACTGTATCGACGCCTATACCCAGGCCTGCCTGGAAAAGGGCTCCAATGTCGATGAAATGACCGAGGCGATCCATGTGGCCACTGCCATCCGCGGCGGGGCATCCCTGGTCCACGGCGTCCAGATGCGAAATGTAGCAGGTAAACTTTCATTGTAATCGGAGCCCTGCCGCCGGCCGCCGCCTTACGGCATGCACCACGACCAACCAGCATGGCTGGACCATGACTTTTGGGCCGCAGCCACAACCAACAATGAAAATCTCTCCGGACAACGAGCTTCGTCCGGAACGACTTTCATATAAACGGAACATGATGCTGAACAGGGAAAAAAACTCCTTCCGGCAGACACTGGCCAGCCACGGTATCAGGCTGACCCGCGGCCGGGCCACCACCCTGCAGGTCAATGTCGGCCTGCTCTGCAACCAGAGCTGCCATCATTGTCATCTCAATGCCGGACCCGGCCGGGACGAGGTCATGGGCCAAGAGACCATTGATCAGGTGGTGGCCCTGGCAGGAAGATTCCGCTTTGAAACCATTGACATCACCGGCGGGGCCCCGGAAATGAATCCCCATATAAGCGATCTGCTCCGCCGGCTGGCCCCCCTTGCGCCAACAGTGATCCTCCGCTCCAACCTCACCGCTGTCTCCGAGCCCGGCCGGCGCCACCTGCTCGATCTCTGCTCCGGCCGGCGCATAACCATTGTCGCCTCCTTTCCCTCGCTGAACCGGAACCAGGCCGAGTCACAACGCGGCCCCGGCGTGTTCGACCAATCCCTGGCCACCCTCAAGGAACTCAATAAGCGCGGCTACGGCCGGCCGGGCTCGGGATTGAGCATCAACCTGGTGGTCAACCCGGCCGGCGCCTTCCTGCCCGGCTCACAGGCCCGGCAGGAAAAACAGTTCCACCGCGCCCTTGAGAAAAAATGGGGCATTGCCTTTAACAACCTGTACACCTTTGCCAACATGCCCCTGGGCCGGTTCCGGGCCTGGCTGGAGAAAACCGGCAACCTGGAAGGCTACCTGCAAAAACTGACGGCCGGCTTCAACCCCTGCGCCACCGACGGTCTCATGTGCCGGACCATGATCTCGGTTGCCTGGGACGGCACCCTGTTTGACTGTGACTTCAATCAGGCGGCCGGGCTTTTTTTAAACAACGTCCGGACCCATATCTCCGAGATCGATGAGCTGCCCCGGCCGGGAACCGAGATCATGGTGGCGGACCACTGCTATACCTGCACCGCTGGGGCCGGATTCACCTGAGGCGGGACGATCAGCGCCTGAGGTTCAGGACACATCAGAGGACAGAGGACAGAGGACGGAAGACAAAAGACAGGAAAAACAGTGGACAGTGGGCGGTGGACAGTGGACGGTGGACGGTGGACAGTGGGCGGTGGACAGTGGACGGTGGACAGAAGACAGGGGGCGGATTTCTTGGAAAGAAGGGAGTACCGGACACTTGAGGAGGCTGGCCCCGATCTGGCCGGGCTGATCAGCGGGCTTGCCCGGGCCGCGGTCCGGCACCGGGGCAGGTTCACCATGGCCCTGGCCGGCGGCAACACCCCCCGGCCCCTCTACCGGACTCTGGGCCAGCCCCCTTATCGCGAAGAAATCCCCTGGGACCACTGCCATCTCTTCTGGGGTGACGAACGGTGGCTGCCGGCCGACGATCCGGCCGGCAACTACGCCATGGCCCGGCAGACCCTGCTCAACTCCATCCGGATCCCGGAACAAAACATCCACCGGATGGTCACCGAACTCGCAACCCCGGCCGACGGGGCCGCGGCCTATGCAGAGACCCTGGGCCGAAACTTTCCCGATACCGGCCCGGGCCACTATCCCGCCCTTGATCTGATCCTCCTGGGCATGGGGGCCGACGGCCACACCGCCTCCCTGTTTCCGGGCAGCGACGCGCTTGCCGCCCGTGGCTGGGTCGTGCCGGTGGAATATCCGCTTGCCGACCCGCCGGTACCCCGGCTGACCATGACCCTGCCGCTGATCAACCAGGCCCGCTGCGTTCTCTTCCTGGTGGCCGGGGAGAAGAAAAAGGAGCTGGTGGAGGCCATCCGCCGCGATCCTGAAACCGCGGCCCGCATCTATCCGGCGGCCCGGGTCCGGCCCCGGGGGCGCCTCATCTGGGCCGTGGCCGGATAATGAGACCAAGGAAGTAACAGTTACATTACAGCTGGTTGATCGCCTTGCCAAGCGGCACGCCGTTGGGGGTTGTGGCGTTCGGGTTGATGGACAACACCTCTTCCCAGGCCTTGATCGCCCCGGCCTTGTCATTGAGATCATAGCGAAGCACAATCCCCTTATTGAACCGGGACTGCTCATGGCCGGGGTTGATGGTCATTGCCCGGTCAAAGGCGCTGATCGCCTCCCGGGGCTGACCGGTGCGACGGTACATCACCCCCAGGTCTGTCCAGACATCGGCATTGTCCGGGTCCAGGGCCAGGGCCTTGCGGTAGGCGTCAATGGCCTGCTGATACCGGTTGGAATCAAAAAAGAGATGGCCCAGATGAATCCAGGCCTCGACATTGTCGGGATCAGCGGCAACCTCCTGCTCCAGCGCCAGCATCCGCTCGGCCTGGTCGGTGGAAATCTGGTCCGGGGCCGCGGCCTGGGCCGGCGGCCCGGCCGGGACCTGTCCGGCAGGACCCGACTTTAGGGCGCTGTAGAACACCCCGCCGAGGAAACCGGTGACCAGGGCGACGAACACCGCAATATAGAGTGTTTCCCTTTTCACATAATTTGCTGCCGGGACTTGCTTCCTAGCCATAATTCCTCCATGTGGATTGTCCGGGTGTAAGTGATCACAGGTCCGGGGATAATGATGCCGCGGGATTACATACCATAATCATTCTCCGCCAACAAGGAGATGTTGCCCTGCCGGCAGCCCTTGTTCGTAAGGTTTCGGTAAACCCCGTACGTTTGAGATTGGACCGGGAAAGGGGTTTTCTTATACCGAACGGTGTAGCGGACCCTGAGCCGCAGCCGTGACGGCAAAAGCGGAATTTGAAACAACTTCCGCA
>JAKITW010000091.1 GCA_021647905.1 Desulfobacterales bacterium
CCCCCTCCTGTCGGGAAAGGGGTCTTCTTCTACCAACGGCCGCTCCATTGAGAAGGGCTGGCTGTTCATAAACAGGCTATCAAGCAGGAACTCGCTTCGCCGCAACGGTGATTCGGAAGCCATAAGTATATCATGCCGAAGTTGTTTCAAATTCCGCTTTTGCCGTCACGGCCGCGGCTCAGGGTCCGCTACACCGTTCGGTATAAGAAAACCCCTTTCCCAGTCCAACCTCAAACGTACGGGGGTTACCGAAACCTTACGTGAAATCAACCTGACATCAGGTCGTATCCCTTTGAAAAGATTAAGCTGGGCACGAGACAAACAAAAAAAAGGCGCGAAAAAGAACTTTTGCGGACCGCTTAATTTTGTTAGCTTGTTGACCGTGCGAAGTAGAGGCCAACGGCCCTAACCCCCAGGAAACCCACCCATGGACGATCTCTTCCCCGGCCCGACCACCATGGTCCAGATCAACGGCGCCCGGGTCAGGCAACTCCGCGAACGTAAGGGGCTGACCCAGCTCTACCTGGCCACTGCCGTGGGCGTAACCACCGAGACCATCTCCCGCTGGGAAAACCGCCGCTATCCGTCGATCAAGTTCGATAATGCCGGCAAACTGGCCCAGGCCCTGGAAGTGGATCTTGCCGCAATCCTCCAGGGGCCCGAGGATCCCCCCCCGGACCAGGCTGAAAACAGAGGGGCCGGGGAACCGGCAACCGCGCCGCCGGCCGGGCCCTTACCCAAAAAACGCCATATTCCGCTGAGCAGGGTCCTGCTCCCGGCAGCGGCCCTCGCCCTTGGCCTGCTTCTTTTCTGGTGGTGGCCCGGCCGGCCGGTTGCGCCCCGGATTACAGCGGTCCGGACCATGCCGGCCCATTCTCCGGCCGGTCGGACATTTCCGTTGATCATCCAGGTGACCAGCGACCGACCGATCCCTTATTCGGTACTGCTCAAGGAATCCCTGCCCTTGGGCTGTACCCTGGTCAAAAGTGCGCCACCGGCAACCGTCCACAGCCGGACCACCGCCACGGCCAAGTGGATATCCCGCAGCCAGGGCCAGGGACTCACCTATGTCCTGCTGGTGCGTATCGCCCCGGAGGTTACCGCTGCCCGGCTTGAATTCTCCGGCACGATCACCTTGAAAAAATCAGGCAACCCCACTGCCATCACCGGGGCAACCACCCTTGTCATCGCGGATTTCCATTGGGCCGACACAGACCGGGACGGGATAATCAGCGACGCGGAGATCCTGGAGGCCTACGACCGGTACGATGCCCTGGACAAGATAGGCTATGACTGGGATCTGATCGATGAGATCTGGTCGGGCTCGGGCTACCGGTGGGATTCGAAAGGGAAACGCTTTGTGGTGATCCCCTGATCCGGCACTGGCACGGCGGATAAAAAAAAGACGGTTCTATGCCACTGTCCGGGCCGTGTCCGCCAGGACCCGGGGCTCGTCGCTCATCAGACCGTCCACCCCGAGCATGAGCAGCCGGGTCATCTCAGCCGGGTCATTGACGGTCCAGACATGCATCTCCACCCCCAGCCGGTGCGCGGCCCGGACCGCATCGGCGGTCACCAGGTCCATTCCCTGGTAATCCGGTGGAATCTGCAGGGCCTCGCCCGGCGGGAGATAACCGGACCAGTCGCCGGCCCGGAGCCGACCATAGAACTCCTCCACCTCGTTGAAGCTGAAGCTGGTTATCATCTCCGGCAGCAGCCGCCGGATGCGGGCCAGATTGCCGGCCTCGGCCGAGGCCAGCAGCACCCGGTCCGCGGCTCCATTCTCCTGCACGGTCTTTAAAACCATCTCCGCAACCTCCGGGTTATCCGGTTTGATCTCAATATTCACAAAAACCCGGGGCAGTCCGGAAAGCACCTCGGCCAGGGTGGGGACGGTAATCCCCTGGCCGCGTAAAGGGAAGGTGCGCCCCTGATCCTGGCTAAAGGTGGCGCCCGCATCCAGTTCCTTGATTTCCGCCAGGCTCAGCCCGGTTATATCCCCCTGTTGACCGCAGATACGCTCCATGGTCCGGTCATGGTGGACCATGACCATCCCGTCTTTACTGTTCCAGACATCCAGTTCCAGGTAGATCAGGCCGGCCCTGACCGCGTCCCGGAACGCGGGCATGGTGTTCTCCGGAAAACAACTGCCGCCCCGGTGGCCGAACAGGCGGGGCCGGGGCGGATCGAAAAAGCGCGTCTTCATGATCATCCTGCCCGGGCCTGGGCCCGGCCCCGCTCCACATCGACCCCGGCCAGGAGGATCATGCCGATAATAAAAAAAATGGTCAGGGCCAGGATGGAGAGCCTGACCGAACCGGTGAGATCAACGATCAAGGCAAAGAGCAAGGGGCCCATGATTGAGGCGAACTTGGCGGTAATGGCATAAAAACCGAAAAACTCAGCACCCTTGTCAGCCGGCAGCAGGGAGCTGAACAGGGAGCGGCTGACCGCCTGGCTGCCGCCCAGGATAAGGGCCACGCCAAAGCCGAGCAGCCAGAACTCCCACGGCCTGGCCATGAAATAGGCATACCCGGTGACAGCCACAAAGAGAACAAGGGCGATATGGATGGTGCGTTTGGCCCCGACCCGCTCGGCAAGGCGGCCGAACAGAAGGGTGCCGGGCATGGCCACGAACTGAATCATCAGATAACAGCCGAGGATCGCCCCCTGGCTCATCCGCAGTTCCTCCCTGGCAAAGATCGAGGCCACCACGATGATCGTCTGGATCCCGTCGTTATAAAAGAGGAAGGCGATCAGGAAGAGGAGCAGGTCGCGCCGGGCCGCGATCTCGGCAAAGGTCTTCAGGTAGCCGGCCGTCCCGGAATAACGGCCGGCCGGCCTGTCGGTGGCGCCGGCCGGCAGCAGGCGGATGGCCGGCAGGCCGAAAAAGAGCCACCACAGCCCGGTGAGCAGAAAACCGAAGCGGGTGGCCTGGCCCTGGTCGACTAACCCAAAAAATTTAAATTTCAGAATGATGCCGAAGACCAGTAAAAGCGCCAACCCGCCGCCCACATAGCCTGTTGCGAAACCCCGGGCCGAGAGACGGTCCATTTCCCCCTGATCGGCCAGGGCTGGCAGATAGGCATTATAAAAGACATTGCCGCCGGCAAAACTGATATTAGCGACAATAAACAGACCCGCGGCCAACAGATACCCGCCATGGCCGGCAGTGGCCAGGAGGGCGGTGGCAACGGAGCCGAGCAGACAGAACAAAAAAAGAAACCATCGGTGGTTCCCCCGGCGATCAGCCATGGCACCGAGCCAGGGCGCGCCCAGGGCAACGATCAGCATGGAGCAGGAGACCGCATAGCCCCACAGGGCGGCCGCCGGTTTGGTAAAGGAAAAACCGGGCAGGGAGATGATCGCCCCGCCCTCTGGGACCAGGGAAAGAAAATAAACCGGCAGTACCGCGGCCAGGCAGATGGTGGCAAAACCACTGTTGGCCCAATCGTAGAGACACCAGCCCAGCCAGGCCCTTTTTTTATCCGCTCCCTCCATCATCAGCGCTCATCGCCTTTTTTCGGGCCGTGAGCCGTCCATTCTTAAAAACCCTCCAGGGGGCATCCCTTGCATAGCGGCCGGTTCTTCTTGCAACACTCCTTGCCGAGCCGGACCAGGAGGGCATGATACTCGTTGAACAATCGAACATCCTTGGGCAGGGAATCCATGAAAAACTCCTGGATCGCATCATAGCCCTCCTCCTCGCCGATCAAGGCGTGACGGGAAAGGATGCGATGGGTATAGGCGTCCACCACAAAGACCGGTTTTCCGGCCGCATAGAGGATGATGGAGTCCGCGGTCTCCGGGCCGATGCCCTTGACCTTCAGCAACTGCCCCCTGAGGACATTCGTTTCCAGGGCAAAAAAGCCATCCAGCCCGTCCGGGTACTGGGAAACAATAAAATCGAGCAGATTCTTGAGCCGGGCCGCCTTAAGGTTGTAATAGCCGGCCGGTCTGATCTTGTCGGCAAGGGTTACCGCGGGCATCGCATGCAGGATCTCAAGGGAGAGCAACCCCTCTTGCTTAAGCGTGGCAATGGCCCGGCTGACATTGGTCCAGTTGGTGTTCTGGGTGAGTACCGCGCCGACCATCACCTCGAAGGGAGTCTCGCCCGGCCACCAGTGCTGGGGGCCGAACCGGTCGAAAAGGGCCTGATAGATGTCACTGACGGTGTTGGCCATACGGTTGATTCAATCGCCGAAACAGATCCCGATCTCCCGGGCGGTGAGTACCTTATCGCAATCCAGGGGGACCTGCTTGCGTGACTCTACCGCCTCGGCCAGGGGAACCGCGGTCATCCCCGGCGATGCCAGGGCCACCATGTGGTCAAAGGTGCCGGCCTCGGCCAGCCGCACCGCGGCGGCGCCGAAACGCAGGGCCAGCAGCCGGTCAAAGGTGGTCGGCGAGCCGCCCCGCTGCAGGTGGCCCAGCACCAGGGACCGGGTATCCTTGCCGGTACGTTTGCGGATCTCGGCCGCCACCCACTCACCGATCCCGCCCAGCAGCACCTCCTGCCGGCCCACCTCGCCTTCCTTGCAGATCTGTCCGCATTCCCCGCACCGGGCCCCCTCGGCCACCACCACAATGGCATAATCCTTGTTGTGGAGTTCATTGTCGTTGATCTTCTCGCAGACCTTGGCGATATCAAAGGTGATCTCTGGAATGAGAATCACATCGGCGTCTCCGGAGATCCCGGAGTTCAAGGCGATCCAGCCCGCCTCACGGCCCATCACCTCCACCACCATCACCCGGTCGTGGGACTTGGCGGTTGAATGCAGTTTGTCCAGGGCCTCGGTGGCAGTGGAAACAGCGGTGTCAAAGCCAAAGGTCATGACCGTGGCTTCCAGATCATTATCAATGGTCTTGGGCACGCCGATGACCGGCATCCCTTTCTGGGCAAAGCGGTGGGCAATCTCCAGACTGCCGTCGCCGCCCACCGCGATATGGCAGTAAAACCCCATCCGCTGAAAATTCTTCATTACCCGGTCGGAGACATCCCGGATAAGCAGCTCCCCGGCAAGATTCTCCACTGGCATGGAAAAGGGATTGCCTTTATTGGTGGAGCCGAGAATGGTGCCGCCGGTGTTGATAATCCCTTCCACTTTCTCCGGTGTCAGCCGGACCAGTTCGTCCAGGTCCAGCAATCCCTTGTAACCGCTCCGGCTGCCGTACACCTCCCAGTCCCGCAGGGTGGCGGCCTTAACCACGGAGTAGATCACCGCGTTCAAACCCGGGGCATCCCCGCCGCCAGTGGAAATAACAATTTTTCTCATGACCTCGATCCAGTTCTAATATCTGATTCCCGGCGCCCATACCTGTCAGCAACCGGCTCAACCAATGCTCCGGCCAGCATAACATAGCGGATTGTCCCCGCAACAGCATTATTCTTTGTAAGCGTTCACCAGCACCTCATCTTCGCCCATTTCGGAGTCTCGTGCCTCGCTTACCTGGCCTGCTCGAATAGCACCAGTATGCTTCGCAGTCCCGAATGAACGAATCTAAGCCACTGGTAAACGCTTACGGGCATGAGATTACCGTAAATCCGTACCCCCGGTGAACGGTTATTATTCTTTTCTCCCGCAGGAGCGAACAAGGAACCGTAACAATCCATAATCATGGGTTCTCACTCCACCGGGAATACTGATTCCCAACTCCCCTATTGACTTCTCGTGAGAGGCTTCTTACGATTATACGATAATAACTCACCTGATAATGGCTTTGCTCAATCCCCCTTTTTTTTAGCCGCGATATTTACACCCTGCCGTCGGGCAGGCCGGCGCTGCATAGTTTAAAAAGGCGGCAGGGCATGATGATGAATATTCTGCGCGAAGGAGAAAACCATGCTTGAAGTAACGGAAACAGCCACCAAAAATCTGAAGGCCTACATGGATGAGCACAATATCAGCTCATCCCTGCGGGTGGCGATCATGGGCGGTGGCTGAGCCGGCCCCTCCCTGGGACTGGCTCTGGATGAGTCAAAAGAAAACGATGAGACATTTGATCAGGACGGGTTGACCTTTGTGGTGGACAAGGAACTGATCGTCACCACCGGCACCATCAAAATCGACTTTGTCACCACCGGGATGCGGCCCGGGTTTTCGATCAGCTCGCAAAACCCCATTAACAAGGGCAGTTCCTGCAGCAGCGGTTCCTGCGGCACCAGTTGCGGGTAGAATCGTTCGCAAGATTTCTTTTTGGAACCCGGCGGGAAACCGCCGGGTTTTTTTATGTTCCGAGGTTATATCCGGCCCAGGGGTAGGACTCTCCTTGCTTGACAGATAGGTCCGGCACGCTTACCGTTTCCCAAAAGCAGATTCAATCTGTAGCAAATACAGCGAGATATACCGGAGGAAACAAGAATGCAATTCGATAAATTCACCATTAAATCCCAGGAGACCATCCAGGCGGCGCAACAACTGGCCGAATCCCGCGGCAACCAGGAGATCAGGCCCGAACATCTGCTCGCCGCCCTGCTCGAACAAAGCGAGGGGGTGGTGGTTCCGGCCCTGCGCAAGATGGGCGTCGATCCGACCGGGCTGCACAACGAAGCGGTGGCCCTGCTTGACGCTCTCCCCAGGGTCAGCGGCAGCGGGTTCGGCCAGGTGTACGCCTCGCAGCAGCTCAAGCAGACACTGGACCAGGCGTTCAGGACCGCCCGGGAGATGCAGGATGACTATGTCAGCCAGGAACATCTCTTCCTGGCCCTGCTGGCCAAGGATTCTCCGGTCGTTGCCATGTTGCAGTCCCGGGGAGTCAGCCGGGATAATTTTTTAAAGGCCCTGGTCGACATCCGCGGCAACCAGCGGGTCATTGACCAGAACCCGGAAGAAAAATACCAGGCCCTGGAAAAATACGCGCGCAACCTCACCGATATCGCCAAGCAGGGAAAACTGGACCCGGTGATCGGCCGGGACGACGAGGTGAGACGGGTGATTCAGGTGCTGTCACGACGGACCAAGAACAACCCGGTGCTGATCGGCGAACCCGGGGTGGGCAAGACCGCCATTGTCGAGGGGCTGGCCCAGCGGATCGTTAACGGCGATATCCCGGACACCCTTAAAAACAAGCAGGTGCTGGCCCTGGACTTGGGCGCGTTGATCGCCGGCGCCAAGTACCGGGGCGAATTCGAAGACCGTCTGAAAGCGGTTCTGAAAGAGGTGCAGAAACGGGAAGGCGAAATCATCCTCTTTATCGATGAGATCCACACCCTGGTCGGCGCCGGCGCGGCCGAAGGGTCCATGGACGCCTCCAACATGCTCAAGCCGGCCCTGGCCCGCGGCGAGTTGCACTGCGTCGGCGCCACCACCCTGGACGAGTACCGGAAATATATTGAAAAGGATGCAGCCCTGGAGCGCCGCTTCCAGCAGGTGCTGGTCCAGGAACCTTCGCTGGACGATACCATTGCCATCCTCCGCGGAATAAAAGAAAAGTATGAGGTTCATCACGGGGTCCGGATCACCGACGGCGCCACCGTGGCCGCGGCCACCCTGTCGAACCGCTATATCACCGACCGGTTTCTGCCGGACAAGGCCATTGACCTGATCGACGAGGCGGCATCACGGCTCAGGATCGAGATCGATTCCATGCCCACCGAGATCGACGAGGTGGACCGTAAGCGGATCAAGCTGGAGATCGAACGGGAGGCCCTGAAAAAGGAAAAAGACAAGGTCTCCCGCGAGCGGTTGGCCAAGCTGGAACAGGAACTGGCCGATATCAACGAGGAGCTGCAGAGCATGCGGGCTCACTGGACCCTGGAGCGCGATATTATCCAGAAGATAAGGCAGATCAAGGGCGAGATAGAGCAGGCCGGGATTGAGGAGCAGCAGGCCCAGCGCGTCGGCGATCTGAGCCGGGTGGCGGAGATCCGCTACGGCCGGATCGTGGAACTGGAAAAAAAACTGGCCCAGGAAAACGAGCGGCTGGCCGAGGTCCAGAAAGACAAAAAAATGCTCAAGGAAGAGGTCTCGGAGGAAGATGTGGCCGCGGTGGTCGCCAAATGGACCGGCATCCCGGTGGCCAACCTCCTGACCGGGGAAAAGGAGAAGCTGGTCCATGCCGAGGAGCACCTCGCCCGCCGGGTGGTGGGCCAGGCCGAGGCGATCACCGCGGTGGCCAATGCCGTGCGCCGGGCCCGGGCCGGGCTGCAGGACCCGAACCGCCCCCTGGGCTCCTTCATCTTCCTCGGACCCACCGGGGTCGGCAAGACCGAGTTGGCCAGGACCCTGGCCGGGTTTCTCTTTGACACCGAATCGGCCATGGTCCGGATCGACATGTCGGAGTTCATGGAAAAACATTCGGTGGCCCGGCTGATCGGCGCCCCTCCCGGCTATGTGGGCTATGATGAGGGCGGCTACCTCACCGAAGCGGTCCGGCGGCGGCCCTATTCGGTAATCCTCTTTGACGAGATCGAAAAGGCCCATTCCGATGTCTTCAACGTCCTGCTCCAGATCCTGGACGACGGGCGGATGACCGATGGTCAGGGGAGGACCGTGGATTTCAAGAACACCATCCTGATCATGACCTCCAACCTGGGCAGCCAGATGATCTCCGATCTCGGCGAGGGAAACCGGGTCGAGCTGGAGAACCGGATGCAGGAGATTCTCCACCGCCAGTTCAAGCCGGAATTCCTGAACCGGATCGATGAGATCATCATCTTCCATAGTCTGAGCCGTGCAGACCTGATCCGGATCGTGGATATCCAGATCGAACTCCTGACCAGGCGGCTGGCCGAGAAAAAGTTCACCCTCAGGCTCACCGACGCGGCCCGGGAATACATCATCACCAAGGGGTATGATCCGGCCTTTGGCGCCCGGCCGCTCAAGCGGGCCATCCAGCGATACATCCTGGACGCCCTGGCCATGCGCCTCCTGGAAGGCGCCTTTGCCGAGGGCGACCGGATCCTGGTGGATGCGGACCCGGCCGGGGACACCCTTGTCTTTAACAAGGAAACCCGGCCGGGAGAGCAAGAACAGTAATGCCCCTTCCCCAAGAGCACACCATCGAGGAAATCGCTCATCTTGCCGGCCGGCGGGCCGCCAATCTGTTTACAGCCCGTCGGCTTTGCTGTTCCGAGGCGGTCCTGCTGGTCTTAAACAACGGTTTTAACGGCGGCCTGGACTTTGACACGGCCCGCAATCTCGGCGCTGGTTTCTGCGGCGGCATGGGCGATGCCGGCTGTGTCTGCGGCGCCCTGTCCGGCGCGGTCATGGGGCTTGGCCTTTTCTTGGGTCCTGCCGCTCCGAACGGGCTTAATAAGAAAAAATTCCGGGCCCTGATCAAAAACCTGCACAATGCCTTTCAAACAAAACAGGGTTCAACCTGTTGCCGGATACTGATCCAGGATTTCAGCAACGGAAAACAAAAAACGGCCCGCCATAACCACTGCACCGGAATCACCGAGCACGGCGGCAGACTGGCCGTTGAACTGCTGCTTAAGGCCCGCCCCGCCCTTCTCGGCCGGGCCGACCTCGCCTTTCTTGAAAAAAAGGACACCCGGCTCACCGGGTTGCTGACCGGGAAATTATAACCCTGTTCCGACACATTAGAAAAACAGGCGGCCGCCCGGGCAAAAATCTCAAAGAATCTTATTGACAAGGTGCTCAGAAGATAATAGGTTGTCGCGTCTTCGCAGGGCTTGACAGCTGATTTTTTTCGAGACTGATCGGCGATGAAAAGCGCTTGACATCAGGTC
>JAKITW010000092.1 GCA_021647905.1 Desulfobacterales bacterium
GAAGGCGAAGGGGACGCTGGTACTAAAGCAACTTGTGTCCCCTTCTCCATCCCGCTCATCCCTGCCCTTCAATCTTGAACATCTGATCCGGCAAATCGTTCCCTTGATTTTTTAACTGCATCAAGAATATCGTTTGTGGTTGCCCTGGTATCAATACCTGGAACATCAAATGGTGATTTTGCGCTTTTTCTAAAAATGATTGAGAAAGTTTCCCCGCCTCTCCTTTTTATAACAACTTCTTCAGTTCGGGCGATATTAAGTATGCTGGCAAGGCGCTGTCTCGCTTCAGAATAAGTATATACTTTCATGATATTTACTCCAAAATTTTAATCCCCATTTTCCGGGCAATTCGTTTCATGCCACGGTCGAGAGTAAGTAACGGACTTCGAAGGTTATCAGCACATTCTAAAAAATAGGCATCATAGGCGTATATGTTAAATTCCGTGGCAATTTTTAAGGCGGATTTTATGTTGATGCTCCGCAAATCAACAGGTATATGTTGCACGATTTCCCACGACAAAGCCACCTCATCCGCCTGTAACGAGCCTTTTTTCAACATTGCCGTTAATGCGTTGCCAATCTCAAAAGGCAAAACTTCCGGAGAAACCAAATCACAGCTTCCAGTAAGTCGTATAATTAAATCCTTTTCCGGTTCATTTAATGCAACAGCAAGAAATGTATTTGTATCTGCAATGATTTTCATAGGTACAATTGTACGTGTTTATATTGTCTTTGTCAAGCTGCACATTGTGGCTTACGGGTATGCGGACAGGCAGATGGCAAAGCAGGTTCGGTGCCTGTGAGCTTACGATTCCACCACACAAGGTGTCTCTCCTCAAAGGCATCCTTTTCCCCAAACCATTTCTATGCCTGTTCTCCATTTAGAACATCGGAGCCCTTGTTGATGGCATCACCGGCCGCCTCACATTTTTGTCCATTTGTTTTCATTATTGTCGCAATCCGTACATGCAGTCCGCTTGCCGGTCTGCCCGCAACAGACCCTCTCCCGCGGTCACCTCTCGTATATCCTCACGGAATAACTCCTTTATTTTAAAAAATCGTGCCCTGGCACAACCCTTGCGAAGAGTGACTATAAATGTCACCCATCAGCCAATGAGGAAACCATGCACTCAGCAGTGTTACAGGAACGGACCGCACAGATTCACCGCAAGGGGGATGCGCCCCTTAATATTGATTGCAACAAGGACAGCCTGGCCGGGGCGGTGAGCCAGCGGGCCTGTGTTTTCTGCGGCTCCCGGGTGGTGCTCTACCCGATTGCCGACGCCCTGCACCTGGTCCACGGCCCGATCGGTTGCGCGGTCTACACCTGGGATATCCGCGGCGCCCTGTCCTCGGGCCCGGAGCTGCACCGGCTGTCGTTTTCCACTGATCTCCAGGAAATAGACGTGATCTTTGGCGGCGAGAAAAAGCTCCACGCGGCCCTGGTCGAGTTGATCGACCGGTACCAGCCCAAGGCCGCCTTTGTCTACTCCACCTGTATTGTCGGCATCATCGGCGACGACCTCAAGGCGGTCTGCCGGGCAGTGGCCGAAGAAAAAAATATTCCGGTGCTGCCGGTCCAGTCCGAGGGATTCAAGGGCAACAAACGGGCCGGCTACCAGGCGGCCTGCAAGGCGATGTTCAAGCTGGTGGGTACTGCTGATACTGCCGGGATCTCGCCTTACAGCATCAATATCCTGGGCGACTTCAATCTGGCCGGCGAGATCTGGCTGATCCGCGAGTATCTGGAAAAGATCGGCATCGAGGTGGTGGCCAATATCACCGGCGACGGCCGGGTGGACGATATCCGCCGCTGCCACGGCGCGGCCTTAAACGTGGTCCAGTGCTCCGGCGCCACCATGGACCTGGCCCGGATGATGGAGGAAGAATACCAGATCCCGAATATCCGGGTCTCCTATTTCGGGGTCGAGGACATGGCCCAGGCACTCTACGACATTGCCGGCTTCTTCAAGGACCAGGTTCTCATCGACCGGACCCGGGAACTGGTCCGGGAAGAGTTGTCCACCCTGCTGCCGGAACTGGAACAGTACAAAAAAGATCTGGCCGGCAAGAAGGTGGCCATCTACGTGGGCGGCTCCTTTAAGGCATTTTCACTGGTCAAGGCCTTCCGGCTGCTGGGCATGGACGTGGTAATGGTCGGCTCCCAGACCGGCACCCGCGAGGATTACCAGGAGCTTGAGGAGATCACCGATCCGGGCACCATCATTGTCGATGATTCCAACCCCCTGGAGCTGTCCGGTTTCTTAAAGGAAAAAGAGGTGGATCTCTTTGTCGGCGGGGTCAAGGAACGGCCCATTGCCTACAAGCTCGGGGTCGGTTTCTGTGACCACAACCACGAACGTAAGGAGATCCTGGCCGGTTTCCTGGGCATGCGCAACTTTGCCCGGGAGGTGTACTCCTCGGTGATGAGCCCGGTCTGGCAGTTTGTCCCCCGCCTGGAGCAGGAAGAAACTTTCCTTGAATCCGTGCCAGCAGGGGAAGAAAAAATACAGGCAAACCTTTAACAGAGCGCGTCAAACGGATCCAGGAATCTGAGGGAACTATCGGCATGAGCAAGATCGCCCCCAAATATATCGCCACCACCAATGCCTGCAAGCTGTGCAAACCCCTGGGCGCGGCCCTGGCCTTTCGCGGCATCGAGGGCGCGGTCCCCTTTCTGCATGGCTCCCAGGGCTGCGCCACCTATATGCGGCGCTATATCATCAGCCACTTCAACGAGCCCATTGATATCGCCTCCTCGGCCCTGGGCGAGAAAAACGCCATCTACGGCGGCGGGGCCAACCTGAAGCAGGGGCTCAACAATGTGATCGCCAAGTATAACCCGGCCCTGGTGGGGATCGCCACCACCTGCCTGACCGAGACCATTGGCGACGACGTGGGAATGATCCTGCACGAGTATCACCGCGAGCAGGAAAATAATACAAAAAGTCCGCTGATGGTCCAGGTATCGACCCCCAGCTACAGCGGCACCCATATGGAGGGGTTCCATGCCGCGGTTCAATCGGTGGTGCAACAGCTGGCCCGGGGAGGACCCACCGACCAGCGGATCAACCTGCTGCCCGGGTTCGTCTCGCCGGCCGACCTGCGCTATCTGAAACAACTGTTGGTTGATTTCGGGATTTCCGCAACCGTGCTGCCTGATTTATCCGAGACCCTGGACGGCCCGGCCCTGCGCGACTACCCGCTGATTCCCAGGGGCGGCACCCCGATTGAGGATATCCGCAAGATGGGCCGCGGACAGGCCACCATCGAGTTCGGCCATACCCTGCCGGAAAAGACCGCGGCCGCATTCCTTGATAAGACATTCCAGATTTCTTGTAAAAGGCTGGGGCTGCCCATCGGCATCCGCGAGACCGATGTTTTTTTAAATACCCTGACCGAGATCAGCGGCAGGCCGATACCGTCGGAGCACGACGCGGCCCGGGGCCGGCTGGTCGATGCCATGGTCGACGGCCATAAATATGTGTTCGGCAAACGGGCGGTGGTCTACGGCGAGGAGGACCTGGTGGTCGGGCTCACCTCCTTTCTGGCCGAGATCGGGGTGGTGCCGGTGCTCTGCGCCTCGGGCGGCAAGAGCGGCCGGCTCCGCCGGGCCGTTGAAAAGGTGCTGGCCAAGATGAATGTTCCACTGCCCGAGATCCACGAGGATCTGGATTTTTTTGAGATCGAGGAGCAGGCCCGGGAGCTGGCACCTGATCTGCTGCTGGGTCACAGCAAGGGTTACGGCCTGGCCAAACGGCTGGAGATCCCCCTGATCCGGGTCGGCTTTCCGATCCATGACCGGGTCGGCGGCCAGCGGATCCTTCATCTTGGCTACCAGGGCGCCCAGAATCTGTTCGACCGGATCGCCAACACCATGATCCAGGTCAAGCAGGATAGCTCTTCGGTGGGATACAGCTATATGTAATGACAGAAGACAGAAGACGGAAGGCAGAGGACGGAGGGCGAAAGACAGAAGACGGAGGACAGTGGCCGGTGGGCGGAAAAGAGGGGACAGGGTTCAGGCAGGAAATCAGGACATAACCATTTAATAAATAAGCGGAACAGGACGACTATCCATGGAACCGATAACAGCCAGAGACATGACAAGGCATCCCTGCTTCAACCCCAAGGTCAAGGGCCGGTTCGGCCGGGTCCATCTGCCGGTGGCGCCGAAATGCAACATCAAGTGCAACTTCTGCAACCGCAGGTATGACTGTGTCAACGAGTCGCGGCCCGGGGTGACCAGCACGGTGCTCTCGCCTGAGCAGGCTCTGGTCTATATGGGCAAGGTCCTGGAAAAGGAGCCGCGGATCTCAGTGGCCGGGATCGCCGGCCCGGGCGACCCCTTTGCCAACCCGGAAGAGACCATGGAGACCATGCGGCTGATCAGCCGGGAATATCCGGAGACCATCCTCTGCCTGGCCTCCAATGGCTTGAATATCGGCCCCTATATCGAGGAACTGGCCACGATCAACGTCTCCCACGTCACCATCACCGTCAATGCGGTGGACCCGGAGATCGGCCAGCATATCTACGGCTGGGTCCGGGACGGCAAGATCCTCTACCGCGGCCGCCAGGCAGCGGAACTGCTCCTGGCCCGGCAGCTGGCCGCGATCAAAAAGCTGAAACAGCACGGGATCACGGTCAAGATCAACAACATCGTGGTGCCGGGCATCAACGACCATCATGTCAAGGCGGTGGCCGCGACCATGAAGGAACTGGGCGTGGATCTCTTGAACTGCATGGCCATGTTCCCCAACATCGGCACCCCGTTCGCCGATATCCCCCAGCCCGATAAAAAAACCATGGCTACGCTGCGCGATATTGCTGAAAAATACCTGCCCCAGATGCGCCACTGCACCCGCTGCCGGGCCGATGCGGTGGGGCTGCTCGATGATGACCGGACCGCGGAGTTCCGCGGCTGTCTGTCCGCCTGCGCCACCATAAAACCGCTGCCCGGCCGGGAACGGCCCCATGTGGCGGTGGCCACCATGGAGGGGGTGCTGGTCAACCAGCATCTGGGCGAGGCCGACCGATTCCAGATCTGGGCAAAAAAGGAGGATTCCCTGGTGCTGGTCGAGGAACGGCCGGCCCCGGAACAGGGCGGCGGTGTCCGCCGCTGGCACCAGCTGGCCAAGCTGCTGGCCGACTGCCGGGCCGTACTGGTCAGCTCCATCGGCGAGACACCGAGACAGATATTGAACCAGTCCGGCCTGAAGACCATCGAGGCCAGCGGTTTCATCGAGGCCGGCCTGCACGCGGTGTATGCCGACAAGCCGCTCAAGGGGCTCAGGGCCCGGCGCTCCTGTGGCTCCGCTGGCTGCCAGGGCACTGGCAGCGGCTGTGGATAAGTAAGAGGTCAGGGGTCAGGATAGATGAACCAGAACAAATAATACCCATGTGCCGGAGCCAGGGGAAAACAAGGGAGAAGATCATGCGGATAGCAATAGTGACAACCAACGGAAAAACAGTGAACGAACATTTCGGCAAGGCGGATGTTTTTCATATCTACACCCTGGACGAGCAGGGACCGGCCCCAAGGGAGGAACGGCGGGTCACCCCGCTCTCGGTTGGCGATAAAAGCCACTCCTTTGACCAGGACTGTTTCTCTGCCGTGGCCGCGGCCCTTGAGGGCTGTGCGCGGGTCTACTGCACCCGGATCGGCGACAGGCCGGCCGAGGAGTTGAAAAAACTGGGCATTACCCCGGTCATCTACGAGGGACCCATTGACAAGATCAGGGTTTAAAGAGGGTGGGGGGAAATCGGCCGGAATATGCGCTATCTGCTCTGCATAATTTTCAGCGTCCTGCTGGTGACCGGCGGCTTCACAGCTCCGGCATCGGCCAATGGGCGGCTGACCGTGGCCGTGGCCGCCAACTTCATCCGGCCGATGGCCGAGATCGCGGAAATTTTTTTCCAGGAGACCGGGATCAGGATCGAGACCAGCTACGGGGCCACCGGCAAGCTCTATGCCCAGATCCTCCGGGGCGCGCCCTTTGATGTTTTTCTGGCCGCGGACCGCAAACGGCCGCGGCTGCTTCATGAACAGGGGTTGGGATCTGAGCCCCGAACCTATGCCCGGGGACGGGTGGTGCTCTGGACTTCCCGGCAAGGATTCGCGCATATATCCACCTGGCAGGAGCTGCTCAATGATCCGACAGTGGTTCGGATCGCCATCCCCAGCCCGGAGACCGCGCCCTACGGCGCCGCTGCCGCCGCTGCCCTCAAGGCCGCCGCCCTGTGGGACAGGTTGCGGGAAAAACTGGTCTACGGCCAGTCCGTGGCCCAGGCCTTTCAGTTCGGCGTAAGCCGAGGGGTGGATGCGGCCTTTGTCTCCGCATCCTATGCCATGAGCAGACAGGGCCGCAGGGGCAGATCATTCCCCATTGCCGAGGCCGGGCCGATCATCCAGCAGGCCTGTATCGTCAACAGCGGCAAAAATGAACTGGCGAAAATCTTTTTAGATTTTTTGACCGCGGACCGGATGCAACCGCTCCTGGCCCGCTACGGGTATGAGTGATGAACCATGGACATGACCGCCCTCTATCTTTCCGGAAAACTGGCCCTGGTGAGCACGGTGCTGCTGCTGGTCCTGGCTGCGCCGCTCACCTATTTCCTGGTCTATGTCCGCTTGCCCGGCAAGTTTCTGCTCGAGGCCCTGGTCGGCCTGCCCCTGGTGTTGCCGCCCACGGTGCTGGGGTTCTACCTCCTCACCGTACTGGGTCCCCAGGGCCCGGTGGGCCGGTTCTGGGCCGCCATGACCGGTAACGGGTTGCTCTTCACCTTTGCCGGCATCGCCGTCGCGGTCATGGCCCACAGCCTGCCCTACACGGTCCAGCCCTTGAAGACCGCCTTTGAGAAGATCGATCCCCGGCTGCTGGAGACCGCCGCAGTGTTGGGCCTCTCCCGCATCGCCATCTTCCGGCGGGTGATTCTGCCCAACGCGCTGGGCGGCCTGGTCGCGGCCGCGGTGCTCACCTTTGCCCATATCATGGGTGAGTTCGGGGTGGTGCTGATGGTGGGCGGCAGTATTCCCGGCAAGACCAGGGTGGCCTCCATCGCCATCTACGAGTATGTGGAGGCCCTGCGCTATCAGGAGGCCTGGCAGCTCTCCCTGGCGCTCCTGGTTATCAGTTATTTCGTTCTGCTCATCGTGATGTATCTCAACCGGGGGAGCGTGGCCCATGGCACTTGAGGCGCGGATCATAAAAAAGATGCCCGGGTTCACCATTGATGTGGCCTTTGGCTGCGACACCGGCAGGCTGCTGGCCATGGTCGGCCCGTCCGGGGCCGGCAAGACCACCATCATCCGGATACTGGCCGGGCTGGAACGGCCCGATTTTGCCAGGATCACCTGCAACGGCCGGGTCTGGGCCGATACCGACCAGAAGATATGGCTGCCGGCCCGCAAGCGGCAACTGGGTTATGTGTTCCAGGAGTTCACCCTGTTTCCCCACCTGAACGTGGCCGGCAACGTGGCGTTCGGGGCCCGCGACTCCCGCCGGGTTGATGAACTGCTGCGCCTGTTCGGGATCCGCCATCTCAGGGACCGCCGAGTACAAAAAATCTCCGGCGGCGAGCGGCAGCGGGTCGCCCTGGCCCAGGCCCTGGCCCGGGAGCCGGAGGTTTTATTATTAGACGAACCTTTTTCCGCCCTGGACCCGCTGACCAGGGGAAAACTGCGTCAGGATATGCTGGCCTACAAGTCCCGGTTCCGGCTGCCCATTATCCATGTGACCCATGACCTGCAGGAGGCCGCCCTGCTGGCCGATCAACTGCTGCCAATGACCGAAGGCAGGATAGCGCCGGCCTGGCTTGAAAAATGTCTTGCCCTTGGCCACTGCGACGCGGAACTGGAAAAACGGATAATCGGCGCGGTTTCACCGGGGTCTTGGCCGGCGCGCCCCCCGGAAGAATCGCTCCAGCCGCCCGGCCTGGCAACGGCCTGCGAAACGGGCTAGGAGCCTGAAAAGAGGTGATTTCAATGAAAGGACTGGTGGACAGTACCCTGCGCGAGGGCCAGCAGCGGGTCAATGTTTTTTTTACCCTGGCCCAGAAGAAGGAGATCTATTCCCAACTGTGCCGGGTCGGGGTGGAGGAGATCGAACTGGGCATTGCCACGGCCCATGACCATGAGCTGGCCGAGTTGATCTCCTGGTGCCGGCAACAGGGCGGCTGCAACCGGCTCGCCCTCTGGTCCCGCTGCCGGGCCGAGGATATCCGGCTGGCCGCGGCCCTGAAACCCGACGTCCTGTCGCTCTCCATTCCGGTATCCGACCTCCATATCACCAAGAAACTGGGCAAGGACCGTCAATGGGTCCTGGATACCCTGACCGCCTCCCTGCAACTGGCGCATTGCCTGGGATTCCCCTATGTCTCGGTGGGGCTGGAGGATGGCACCCGCGCGGATCGCGAGTTCCTGGACGCGGTCTGCCGGCAGGCGGAGAAGCACAGCGCCAGGAGGGTCCGGCTGGCCGATACGGTGGGGATCGCCGACCCGGCATCGATAAAGGAACAGGTCCGGCGGATGGCAAATAAAACAGATCTGGAAGTGGGGGTCCACTGTCACAACGATTTCGGCATGGCCACGGCCAATGCCCTGCACGCCCTCGAATCCGGCGCCCATTGGGCCGACGTCACGGTGGCCGGGATAGGCGAGCGGGCCGGCAACGCCCGGCTGGAAGAGGTGGCCGGATATCTTTCACTCCGCCGGGGCCGCGCCTATGATGTATCCCGCCTGGCGCCCCTTGCCAGAAGCGTGGCCGCCATGTCCAGCCGGACGATCCCGCCCCATCAACCCGTGGTGGGCAGGGAAATATTCACCTGCGAGACCGGGCTCCATCTCCAGGGGCTGGAAAAGGACCCGGCCAGCTACGAGCCCTATGCCCCGGAAAGGGTGGGCGCCAGACGTCAGCTTCGGTTCGGCGCCAAGCTGGGCCGCCGGGCCATCCGCGACCGGATCGCGGCCACCGGCCACAGCCTGTCGGAGCCGCAACTCGACGAATTGGCAACCACCATGCGGAGTTTTTTTAAACAGAACCGCGGCTCGCTCACCCTGGCCGAGTTCGATATACTGGTTGCCTCGCTGGCAGAGGGATTACCCAACTCCTTGACCCCGGTGAACGGTTACCAGAGACAGGTGCGGCGTCCCCTGTGATCGCCCAGGTTATAATAAATGCGTTGTTTTCTCATTTAACAAACCTTCTTCTTGGCTGATCTGGACAGAGATAAGGATATGGCAGCGGTGGAAACACCAGACTGTCTGGCCGTTTCAGCAAGAGACACCCCTAATTCTTCAACCAGTTTTCGGGCTATCAGCAACCTTGCCGCCGCAATCGGCCGCCGCCTACTTCCGGAACGAAGTTCCTTGATGTTGACTCCTTCTTCTTGGCAGATCGTAGAAATTACTCTCGCAATCTCACCTTGGCAATCCTTTGCTGAAAGACGGGTCCGTATTCCGACATCAGCTTCTTTGATGATTTGCTCGACAAAATCACCGCTCCCTAAAATACGCTCATCAGCGAGTTCTCGGATACCTGAACGCCTTAATGCCTTCACCTCGGACCAACCGCCCAGTGACCGGACCAGGCCGCCGCCGACAAGATCGGGACGGCGTCCCTGTTCCACCCCGTCCGCGACAAATTGCCGATATGCCGCCCGCAATATTGTCGGTCTCGCAA
>JAKITW010000093.1 GCA_021647905.1 Desulfobacterales bacterium
GCCGAAGTTGTTTCAAATTCCGCTTTTGCCGTCACGGCCGCGGCTCAGGGTCCGCTACACCGTTCGCTATAAGAAAACCCCTTTCCCGGTCCAACCTCAAACGTACGGGGTTTACCGAAACCTTACCAACAAGAAAAAAGGACATGAAACTGAACACCGTCGGCATCAAGGACATCAGGTACCCGGTCAAGGTCCGGGAAAAGTCAGGGGGGCTCCAGGAAACCGTGGCCAGCATCAACCTGCATGCAAAGATGCCCAGCCGTTACCGCGGTACCTGCGTCTCCACCTTTATCTCGGTGTTGAACAAGTATCAGGACGATATGAACGTGGACATCCTCCGGTCGCTGCTGTCGGAGGTCAAGGCCGAACTCCAGGCCGAGGCGGCCCATATCGAGATGACCTTCCCTTATTTCATTGAAAAAAAGGCCCCGGTCTCCATGACCCCGAGCCTGATGGAGTATACCTGCCGCTTCACCGGGATGCTCGGCCGGGACGAGGATTTCATCCTGTCGGTCTGGGTGCCGGCCACCACCCTCTGCCCCTGCTCCAAGGAAATCAGCGAAATCGGGGCCCACAACCAGCGGGCCGAGATCAACCTCAACGTCAAGTTCAGCGGATTCGTCTGGGTGGAGGACCTGATCGCCATGGTGGAATCCGGGGCCTCCAGCGAGGTGTTTGCCCTGCTCAAGCGACCGGATGAAAAATACGTTACCGAACAGGCATACCATAACCCGATGTTTGTCGAGGACGTGGTCCGCAAGGTGGCGGAACTGGGCCGGGACCACCCTGATATCCGCTGGTTTTCAGTGGGGGTGGAGAGCTTTGAATCGATCCACAAGCACAGCGCCTATGCCTACATCGACAGCGACGAGTTGTAATACAAGTACCGCGCCGCGGGTCATGAACAACGCCCCCGCCTTCCTGTTCAGCGCTCCCATAAAATCTGGTTGGCCTCCAGCGGGACCTTTGCATCCGGATGAAAGGGAACGACCCGGACCGTATAATCGGTTGCCGGCCGTTGGCCCCTGACCGTATGGGTATACATATAACCGTGCACAGCCCCGGTAAGGGGTTTGACCTTTGTCATCGGATAGATTTCAGCCCCATCTTCTCCCTGGGAATCCGCGTATAGTTCGACCTGTACCGCCTCCGGGTCGAGATCGTCAAGATAGACCTGGATGGTGAAGGTGGTGTCCTTGTCAACGGTCCTGCTTTCCAGGCGGCCGAAATGAATGCGGGACCAGTGCTGCTCAAGCGATGTTTTCCAGAGATTGATCTCCCGGGCGATCGTGGCGTCGGTGGTGCGCAGATTAACCGCGGCAGCCATTTCGAGATAATACTTTTCCGTATACTCCCGCACCATTCGATTAGCGGAAAAACGGGGGGTCAACCCGGCCATGCTGTGCCGCATGAGCTGCACCCAGCGTTTCGGGATCCCCCTGGCGTTACGTTGATAAAAGGCGGGAATAATCTCATTCTCCAGCAGGGCATACAGGTCATGAGCCTCTTTAGCGTCCCAGGCCGGATCATTATCATGCAGACCCCCGTCCCCCAATGACCAGCCCACCTCCGGGTTCCACGCCTCGGCCCACCAGCCGTCCAGTTCCGAGACGTTCAGGCCGCCGTTGACCAGTACCTTCATGCCGCTGGTGCCACAGGCCTCCCAGGGACGACGCGGGGTATTGATCCAGAGATCAACGCCCTGCACCAGGTGTTCCGCAACCAGCAGATCGTGGTCAACCAGGAAAACAACTCGCTGTTCCAGGTTAAACTCACGGATAAAACCGATCCAGGCATGGATCATCGCCTGTCCTTCATGGTCCTGCGGATGGGCCTTGCCGGCCAGGACCAGCTGTACCGGTCGGTCGCTGTCAACGAGCAGGCGCGCCAACCGTCGGGGTTCGTGCAGCAACAGATCAGGACGTTTGTATGAGGTAAAGCGGCGGGCAAAACCAAGGGTCAGAACATTCGGATCAAAAATCGTTTCCACTGCCGGCGGTCGAGGGAGCGCCGGACCGTGTAAATCCTGTTGCCGGGCCAGTCGCCGGCGCAACCAGGTGATCATGCCCAGACGGTTCCGGGTCCGCATTTCCCATAACCGCGCCTCAGGAACTTCCATGATCGCCGTTTCAAGGTCCTGCAGGTCCCCGCGCCAACGTTCCTTGCCGCAGGTCCCGGTCCACAGACGGTCGGATTCCCGGGAGTCCCAGCTCGGCACATGCACGCCGTTGGTAACATGGCCGACCGGCACTTCCCCGGTCGGCCAGCGTTGAAAGAGCGGTTGAAATATACCGCGGCTGACCCGGCCGTGCAGTTGGCTGACCCCGTTGACCGCGCCGCAACCATGCATGGCCAGCCAGGCCATATGAAAGGGTTCTTCGCTGTCTCTTCCCCGGGTGCCGGTTCGTCCCATGGCCAGCAGGTCATTGAACCGAATCCCGAGGTCTGCGGCATACTCGCCCAGGTATTGTTCGAACAACCAGGGAACAAAACGGTCAAAGCCGGCTTCCACCGGGGTATGGGTGGTAAACAGGTTGCCGGCCCGGGTGGCGGTCAAGGCCACGTCAAAGGGAACCTGGTGTTGGATCATGAAGAAACGGGCCCGTTCCAGAACGACAAGGGCCGCGTGCCCCTCGTTGAGATGACAGATTTCCGGGGTGATCCGCAGGGCCTGCAGGACACGGTAGCCGCCGATCCCCAGCACGATCTCCTGCTGCAGCCGCATTTCATCATTGCCGCCATAGAGTTCGCTGGTGATCCCCCGGTCGGCCGGACTGTTGAGCGGGTCGTTGCTGTCCAGGAGATAGAGGACAACCCGGCCCACCACTACCTGCCAGATACGCAGCCGCAGTATCCGGCCGGGTAACTCCACTTCCACGAAGAGCCATTCGCCCTCATGGTTACGTACCGGCCGGATGGGCAGTTCAGTGGGATCGTTGTAAGGGAAGAAGGCCAGTTGGTTGCCCTGGGCGTCCAGCCCCTGGCGAAAATATCCCTGCTGGTATAACAGACCGATACCGATGACGGGTATGCCGAGTTCACTGCTGGCCTTGAGATAATCAGCGGCCAGCACCCCGAGCCCGCCGGAGTAGATGGGCAGTGACTCGTCCAGGCCGAACTCCATGCTGAAATAGGCAATTGCGGACAAATCCGTCTTCGGCCGGGTCTGCTGGAACCAGGCCGGCCGTTGGTGGGCGGCACACTGTTCCCGGCGCAGTTTTCGCAGCAGGTCCGTAAAATCAGGGTCCGCGGCCAAGCGGAGCAGATATTTTCTACTGACCACCTGGAGAATAAGCCAGGGATTACGGGTAGTACTCCAGAGTTCGGGGTCGATCCGTTGCCACAGTTCATCCGCCGCATGGCACCAGGACCAGCGCAGGTCAAGGGCGAGTTCCTGCAGTTCGGCCAGTTCTTCCGGAAGATCGGCCGACGCCATGCTGTATGAGATCGTCATGAAAAGACTCCCCTGTCCCGCGGTTCACCGGTCAATCGTCCGCCGCTCCGGGCGGGACAACATAGGCGCCGGTTCCGGCATAGTGGGCCGCGGGCCCCAACTCCTCCTCGATCCGCAGCAACTGGTTGTATTTTTCCACCCGTTCACCCCGGGCCGGGGCCCCGGTCTTGAGGTGACCGGTATCCAGGGCCACGGTCATGTCGGCGATGAAACTGTCCACTGTTTCCCCGGAGCGATGCGAGACAAAGGCGCCCCAGCCGTGGTCACGCGCCATCCGGGTGGCGGCGATCGTCTCGGTCAGGGTGCCGATCTGGTTGAGCTTGATCAACACCGCGTTGGCCGCCCCCTCCTTGATGCCGCGGGCAATCAAATTCACATTGGTGCAGAACAGATCATCGCCGACCAGTTCCATGCGGCGGCCCAGCCGGCGCATGAGTATTTTCCAACCGTCCCAGTCATCCTGGGCCATCCCGTCTTCCAGCAGAACCAGCGGATAGGTATCTGCCAGTTTCTGGTAATAGGCGGCCATTGCCTCGGAGTCCAGCCTTGTCTCCTCGCTGCGCAGATGGTAGCGGCCGTCTTCGTGGAACTCGCTGGCCGCCGGATCGCAGGCAATGCCCACATCCCGGCCGGGCTTCAGGCCGGCGGCGGTAATCGCGGTGGTAATTAATTCAAAGGGCTCTTCATTGGAACGGACGTGGGGGGCAAAACCGCCCTCATCGCCCACCCCGACCGACAGGCCTTTTTTTTCAAGTATTGCCTGCAGGGCGTGGTATACCTCGCTTCCCCACTCAAGGGCCTGACGGAAACTGGAGGCGCCATAGGGCGCGATCATGTATTCCTGGAAATCAGCCCCCTGCCAGTGGGCATGGACACCGCCATTCAGGATGTTCATGTGGGGCACCGGCAAACGGGTCGCCCCTGGACCGCCGAGGTACTGAAACAATCGCAGCCCGCTGGCCCGGGCCGCGGACCGGGCCACGGCCAGTGACACCCCGAGCATGGCGTTGGCGCCCAGTCGAGCCTTGTTGGGGGTGCCGTCCAGCGTTATCATGACCTGATCGATCCGGGCCTGGCCGCGGACATCCATGCCCCGGATCTGTGGCGCTATTTTCTCGTTGACATTGGCCACGGCCTGCAACACCCCCTTGCCGCGAAACCGTTTAAGGTCGCCGTCGCGCAACTCCACGGCCTCACGGCTGCCGGTCGAGGCCCCGGAGGGCACGGCGGCCCGGGCCCGGGTTCCATCCCCAAGTTCACAATCCACCTCCACGGTCGGATTTCCACGGGAATCAAGAATTTCACGGGCCGTAATTGATTGAATGGCGAATCTGTTCTTCATCCTGTCCTCCCTTTTTTTGTGTCCCATGTCCCGGCCAGGGGTTTGCTTCAGCAATCATCGGGTGGTCTGCCAATGGAAAATTGTAACCGTTCAATACCATGGCCGGGCCATATTTGTCGGTCTCGCAACAACCTGCGAGACGGACGTGTATCATGTTGTAACTTATTGATTTTATTGGATGGCATTTGAAGCCTTTCGGGTTGTTACGAGGTCATCATATTTGCCCAGCCACAACGAAACAATGAAAGGCGTCACTCCGGCGGCCGGCACAGTGCTTGGTGACGACCTTCATATAAACAAGATCTCCATACTACACCTATCCGGCTCCACCCGAAAGCCCGATCCCGTGGATATCCATCCCTTACAGGCCAAAAAGGGTCTCGCCATGGTTGAGCGGCACCAGGCGATCCAGGAGACCCTGTTTCTCCAGCTCCCGGCGAACCTCGATCAACGGCAGATGAACGGGTTCGTCCCCCAGACGATATGATCCCCAGTGAACAATGAGCAGGCGTTCCGCGCCCAGTTCCTTAAAGGCTTGAACCGCCTCGGCCGGGTTCATGTGCGTGGGACCCATGAGCCAGCGGGGCTCATAGGCGCCAAGGTTGATAATCGCAAGGTCAATGGGAAATTGTTCGCCGATCTCACGGAAGCCATCAAAATAACCGGTATCTCCTGAAACATAAATCACCGGCCCGGTGGCGGTCTTGATCAGATAGGAACCCCATAACGACCGGTCGGGACCGGTCAGGGGATTACGCATGGTCCAGTGGTTGCAGGGCAGCAGCGTGATTTCCCGGTCCCCCTCTTCAAAAGTATCAAACCAATCCATCCGGATACGTTGTTTCATCTCAAGTTCATTAAAAGTTTCATCGTAGCCCAGCGGCGTGATCAGGTGGGTTTCTCTTGGCAATGAATTAAGTGTCGGTATATCCAGGTGGTCGTAATGACCATGGGTAATCAGAAGATGGTGTGGCCGGGGCATTTCCCCGATGTCAAAGGCCAGCGGGGTAAAATCCTTGATAAACCGGGAGGGGCTGAAAAAGGCGGGATCCACCAGGAGATATTTATCCTGGTCCTTGATCATTACGCTGGCATGCTTGAGAAAGGTGACGGAAAGCCCATTGTTTTGCCTTACAGGCTCCCAGTCTATGGAAACGGGAACAACGCGCTCGTCAGCGTACAGGGCCTTGAACCGGTTTCTGGAAAACAGTTTCCATTTTATCACCGGCCACGGGCTTCCCTGGGCCACCCCGGAGAAGGGGTTGCGGAACCGGCCGTTCGCATGATGAAGTTTTGCAAGGGCGATCTCCCTGAGGCTGAGCCCTTGGGTCTGGACAGGGGTAGAGTCCCCCCTTGCAGAGGCATGGGCGGACTTGATAAAGGACAACGGCAAACGACTTGACATGGCAGCCATTCTGCTCCGGCCGGGAAGTTTCCCAACAAGGCATGCCGGCCCCCCCCGGCGCCGGACATCCCGTTACAGGGAGATTTTTTTTCAACCTAACCGTTCACCAGGACTACAGATTTACGGAAACCACCGGCCGGTAAGCGTTTACCAGCACCCTGCTCCAAGGCGTACGGATCCAGCTACCTGCTTGCGGCTTTTACGTGCAGGGGCACCTCAACGACCTCGCCCCGGTTGATTTTAAAGGCCCGGACCGGCACCACCCCGGCCATCAGGCTGACGATAACATAAACCATGTCAGGATCATGGGCCAGGCGGATGTCCTCTACAGAAGGCCGGGCCGGGGTCTCGGGATGGCTGTGGTACAGCGCCGCCACCTGCAAACCCTCTTCCCGCATCCGGCGGATGGCGGCAAATTGTTCCGCCGGATCCGCGCTGTAGTGATCAGGGGCGGCATCTATATTGGTCAACTCGAAATGACGGACCACCACCCCGTCCCTGGCAGCCAGGTAGCCACAGGCCTCATTGGGCTCCTCCCGCCGGCCGTGCGCCAGCATGGCGGCCAGAATTCTTTCTTCAATCCGTAAAATCATCGCTGCAATCCTTGATGAACCCGTAACAACCCGAAATGCTTCAAATGCCACCGAATAAAATCAACAAGTTACAACATGACACACGTCCGTCTCGCGGGTTGTTGCGAGACTGACAATCCTTGGAACATGGACCTGAATCCGGGCCAGCAGCCGGTAAGGTTTCGGTAAACCCCGTACGTTTGAGGTTGGACCGGGAAAGGGGTTTTCTTATAGCGAACGGTGTAGCGGACCCTGAGCCGCGGCCGTGACGGCAAAAACGGAATTTGAAACAACTTCGGCATGATATGCTTATGGCTTCCGAATCGCCGTTGCGGCGAAGCGAGTTGCTGCTTGATAGCCTGTTTATGAACAGCCGGCCCTTCTCAATGGAGCGGCCGTTGGTAGAAGAAAACCCCTTTCCCGATAGGAGGGGGTTTACTGAATGTTTACGGCAGCCGGAAGGCGGTGCCGACTTCCGGCCGGGCCGATCGCCTCAGCCGGAGGTGGCGCCACCAGACTTTTTCCCGGCGGTCCGGCGGTTCTGCTCGGCAAACAACTCATCCAGATGGGTGCGGGCCATCTCCATGTAAGGCTCCATACTCAGAGCGATCTTGAAGTTGTGGATCGCCTCGTCAATACGGCCGAGCTTGCGCAGGTTGACCCCGAGGTTGAAAAAATCAATGGCCTGGGAGGGATCCACTTCAATACTGCGGGAAAAATGGCTGACCGCGGTTTCATATTCATCCAGTTTATAATGACAGAATCCCATCAGGTTGTGCAGGTCCTGCCGCTCCTCATCCTGTTCAAGACCCAGGCGCAGGACCCTGATCGCCTCCTGGTACTGGCCCATGTCTTTCAGACTCTCCCCCATGAAGGCATAAATGTAGGGAAGATCCTCGGCCTCGGGGTTCAGTTTCAGGGATTGATTGAAGTGAGCCATGGCCTCCTGGAAGCGATTTGCCGCCGCCTTTTTCTTGCCCAGGTAAAACTCGATAAAATAGGCCTGGGGCAGAATCGCGCTCATTTTATTGAGCTGCTCAATCTGGGCGTCTGGGTCGCTGATCTGCTCGTGGGCAAGCTTGGCAGCGAACAGTCCGGCGTTTCTGCTCATGGAACGCTCCCGGAAATGGGCTCCGGGCACAATGGTGTAGATCGCCGGAATCTGCAGCTCATTGTGCGCCACATTGACCAGGAATACCTCCATGCCCAGCCTGGCCAGGGCCGCCAGACAGCGATCAATCTCCACCTTCATGTTGTTGTCGCCGAGATCGGGCAGGTCGCTTAACTTTACACTCTGACCGGGGTTGACAATGTAATCCACCTCATCCAGGGACAGGGGCTTGGGCAGGCCGCTGGCCTCGTAGTTGGACTTGGTGTGAAAATCCCCGGACATCTGGGCCACTTCGGTCAGGGCCCTGATCAGGGCCTTGTTGGGTTCCGGGGTGGTACCGGCGGTATAGACTATCTCGCTGGTTTCCGGAAAGGTGGATGGATCAATGGCCATCGCGCTGACTGTGGGAATACCGGTATCCAGGGTGAAGTCGTTGAGATAAACCTGGATCCCGTGGCGGGTGAATTTCCGCAGCAGCTCGGCCGCCACCGGATCGGTAATTGAATCAGGATCGATCCGCGGGGCCTTGATCCGCTGGCGGGTCACCAGGGCGGAGACGTGGCGCTCGACGATCTCACAGAGCCCCTGCAGAATCGCCTCCTCGTATGAGTTACCGGCCGAGGGGCCGTTGAACTCATTGATTGCATAGAACCAGGAAAAGGGAACCAGGACCATCTCGCCCCGGTTGAGGCTGGTGGCCCAGGCCCACTGGCTGGGGATGTCCGCGATCAGCCGGGCTAATGTTTCCTCTGAAGTGGTTTCATCGTGTACTGACTGGAGCAGGTAGTTGAGCGGCAGCAGGGGCAGACCCTCGGCCTTGAGTTCGGCATGGGTGGCCCGGATGAAGTTGGCCGGATTCTGCTTGAATCTGAAAAAACTGAACCGCTCGACCAGTTCCATACAGGCGCTGGCCTGGGACTGGGCCGGGGTGCAGCCCTTGCCCAACTGCTTCTTGTTGCGGATGACCTCATAGGCTTCCCTGCCGCAAATACTGAAGTAGACCGGGATATCCAGCCGGCCGCTGTCGACCCGTTGCACACCATTCAGGATATCAAGCTTGACCTCGGCCAGTTTCTGTTTGAGCCTGGCAATGGTCTCCTCCGGGGTGCAGACCTTGTCCTGGTCATAGGTATAATGTTTGAAACAATCCCCATGAATGATCGGGGCGGGGATGGCCGGGCGCCGGGTTGTTTTGTTCATGATCCTTTTTGCATGAAAGTCGTCACCAGGCGCTGGCCTTGCCATGCCGGAGTGAGGTCCTTCATTGTTTCGTCGTGGCCGGGCAAATGTGGTCCAGCCATGCTGGGTTGTCTGTTGCGGTGATCAGTAAAACAGGTTGCGCTGTCAGGTGTTGCCAGTGGATGCAGAACATGTCCAAACCATTTTCCTTTGTCAAGTGTTTTATGATACAAGGTGGTATAAAGTGCTGTTGCCGGACAATGGCCCGGTTCCTGGCCGGGCTGTCAGGGATTACCGTTCGGCCGGCACGACTTTCAAATAGTAAGGTTTCGGTAAACCCCGTACGTTTGAGGTTGGACCGGGAAAGGGGTTTTCTTATACCGAACGGTGTAGCGGACCCTGAGCCGCGGCCGTGACGGCAAAAACGGAATTTGAAACAACTTCGGCAGGATATGCTTATGGGTTCCGAATCGCCGTTGCGGCGAAGCGAGTTCCTGCTTGATAGCCTGTTTATGAACAGCCGGCCCTTCTCAATGGAGCGGCCGTTGGTAG
>JAKITW010000094.1 GCA_021647905.1 Desulfobacterales bacterium
CGGGCGCTGTTCAACCCTTCCCCCAAGGGGCTGACTTCGACCGAAGCGGCCCGTCGTCTTGAGCGTTACGGGCTCAACGAGTTGCGGGAGGCGGCCAAACGGTCGCCCCTGGCCATGCTCCTGGATCAGTTCCGTGATCCGATGATCATCCTGCTGCTGGTTGCCGCGGTTGTTTCCGGGGTGATCGGCGAATCCCAAGACACCATCGTTATCCTGGTCATTGTTATCCTCAACAGCATCATCGGTTTTGTCCAGGAATACCGGGCCGAAAAGGCGATGGCCGCCCTGAAGGCCATGGCCGCCCCCTGGGCGGTGGTGATCCGGGACGGGGTGGTGACCCGGATCGCGGCCCGGGACCTGGTGGCCGGCGACCTGGTCGAACTGGAGGCCGGGATGATCGTGCCGGCGGATCTCAGATTGGTGGAAACCTCGGTCCTGAAGATCGATGAGGCGCCGTTGACCGGGGAATCGGTGCCGGTTGAGAAGAATACCCTTCGAATCGCCGACGCGGCCCCGCCGCTGGGCGACCGGAAGAATATGGCCTACAGGGGGACCCGGGTTACCTATGGCCGTGGTCTCGGGGTGGTGGTCGCAACCGGCATGGCCACGGAGATGGGCCGGATCGCCGGCCTGCTTGAGGAGACGGAGGAGCTGAAGACCCCGCTCCAGCGCCGATTGGCCCGGGTGGGCCGTAATCTGGCTGTTGCCGCCATCCTGATCTGCGCGGTTGTTTTTGTTTTCGGTATCCTCCGGGGCGAGGATGTCATGCTCATGTTTCTCACCGCGGTGAGTCTGGCCGTGGCCGCGGTGCCCGAGGCCCTGCCAGCGGTGGTTACCATCAGCCTGGCCATCGGCGCCCGGCAGATGATCAAACACCAGGCCCTGATCCGCCGGCTGCCCGCCGTGGAAACCCTGGGCTCCACCACGGTCATCTGTACTGATAAGACCGGGACCCTGACCTTGAACCAGATGACCGTGGAGCAGCTGCTGGACGCGGATTTCCAGCCAATAACGGAAGTTCCTCCCCAGGTGCGGGATACCCCCCACGTCTCTCCCCTGGGTCGGTTGCTGCTGGCCATGGCGCTCAGCAATGATGTCAAGCCGGATGAGAACGGCGAACCGGTGGGCGATCCCACCGAGGTGGCGATCTATCAGAAGGCCGCTGAACTGGGCTTTGCCAAGGAGGGGCTGGTCGACCGCTACCCCCGGGTGGCGGAGATCCCCTTCAGTTCCGAACGGCAGGCCATGACCACTGTACATCAGACCCCGGACGGTGATTTTCTTGTCTTTACCAAGGGCGGATTTGAAGCGGTCACGGACAAATGCAACGATATTGATACCCGGACCGCTGAACAACGGCTTGCCGAGATGGCTGGGGCCGGTCTGCGCACCTTGGCATACGGTTGTCGCAACCTGGATGTCCTGCCAAGGGAACTGCTCCCGGAACAGGTGGAGAACGGGCTGGCCTTCCTCGGCCTGAGCGGGGCCCTGGACCCGCCGCGGCCCGAGGCGGGTGAAGCGGTGCGGACCTGTGTTGCCGCCGGTATCCGTCCGGTGATGATCACCGGAGATCATCCGCTTACCGCGGCTAACATTGCCTTGCGGCTGGGGATCATCGACAGTCGGGAGGCCCGGGTGGTGACGGGCCGGGAGCTTGCTGAAATGGCGCCGGCCGAATTGGTGGAGGTTGTTGACCGGGTTGCGGTCTACGCCCGGGTGGCGCCGGAACAGAAGCTCAAGCTGGTGGCGGCCCTGCAGCAGCGGGGCGAGGCAGTGGCCATGACCGGCGACGGAGTCAACGACGCCCCGGCCCTGAAAAAGGCCGATATCGGTATCTCCATGGGGATTACCGGCACCGACGTGGCCAAGGAGGCCTCCAGCATGATCCTCCTGGACGATAATTTTGCCACCATTGTCCGGGCGGTCCGCGAGGGCAGGAAGATCTACGACAATATCTGCAAGTTCGTCAAATATACCCTGACCAGCAATGCCGGCGAGATCTGGACCATCTTTCTCGCCCCCTTTTTCGGCATGCCGATCCCGCTCCTGCCGATCCATATCCTCTGGATCAACCTGGTGACCGACGGCGCTCCCGGCCTGGCCCTGACCGCCGAACCGGCGGAGGCGGAAATAATGCATCGGCCGCCGCGGCCCCCGGATGAAAGTTTTTTTGCCCGGGGATTGTGGCAGCAGATCATCTGGGTCGGAGTACTGATGGGCGGGGTCTGTCTGTTTACCCTGAAGATCGCCCTGGTCAACGGCTGGCACTGGCAGACCATGGTCTTTACGGTGCTCTGCCTGTCCCAGTTCGGCAACTCGCTGGCGATCCGTTCCGACCGGGATTCCCTGTTCAAACAGGGCCTGCTCTCCAATCCCTTTCTCTTCTGGGCCGTGCTGATCAGTGTCGGGCTGCAGCTGGCGATAATCTATGTGCCGGTGCTGCAATCGATCTTTCACACCCAGGCCCTGGGCCCCACTGAACTGCTGATCGCCCTCGGGCTGTCGACCCTGGTATTCTGG
Source organism: Desulfobacterales bacterium (assembly GCA_021647905.1). Taxonomy (NCBI): domain Bacteria; kingdom Pseudomonadati; phylum Thermodesulfobacteriota; class Desulfobacteria; order Desulfobacterales; species Desulfobacterales bacterium. The sequence goes on from JAKITW010000094.1 coordinate 2,521, forward strand.
GGGGTGGAGCTGGAGAAACTGCTGGTGCGCCGGGGATGGATCCATTACTGATCCAGGTCTCGGCCATCGGCTTGAGCCTGTTCACCATCAAAAAAGAGTTCTTGTGACCTGATTGTGCCGGTCATGCGTCCTCTATTAACGGAAGAAGAATACTCATGATGGATGACGATGGACGGTTATTGTCCATGAATCCGGGGAGGTTGTAACGATGTCCGTATTTGTTGTCATTCAGAGCTGGTTCGCGGGATTTGCACCAGCCGACTGGGCCGGGCTGGCCTTTTTTCTGGCCGGTCTTTTCGGCTACCGCTTCTTTCTCGCCCAGATGCTGAAGTATCGGCCAACCGATCTTTTTCTCGGCAAGTTACAGAAATACCGCACCGCCTGGATCGAGGCCCATTCGGGCGGAACGGACAACATGGTGGTGGTTCAGACCCTGCGCAACACCATCATGAGCGCCTCTTTCCTGGCCTCCACCGCGGTGATCCTGATCATGGGCGCCTTCAACCTGCTCCATACCCTGGGCCGGGCCGGGGCTGCGTTGGAACCGACCGTCGAGGTGGTCAAGATCCTGTTGATTATTCTCCTGCTCTTTTATACCTTTTTCAATTTTACCTGGTATATCCGCGAGACCAATTACATGTCCTTTATCCTCAACATCCCCAAGGATCGCCTGGATCAAATCGAGGACGGTGATTCCACCGCCCGGATCGCCCAGATGTTCCTCACCTCCGGGATCTATTTCTCCCTGGGCATGCGCGGTTATTATTTCCTGGTTCCCCTGCTGCTCTGGTTCTTCAGCCCGGTCCTGATGATCGGCGCCACCGGGGCCATCCTTTACATCCTGCTGCGTCGCGACCTGGCCGGCGGGTAAGTCGCGCGGGTTCCGGCAACCGGATGATAGCTGTTGCCGCCGGGGCGTTCAGCAGGTGGAGTAACCGCAGCTGATGCATTGATTGCAGCCGCCGTTGCGGCGCATGGTCAGCTTGCCGCAGGTGGGGCAGGAGCTATAGGTGGAGGGCTCGACATAGGGTTCCGGCTCCTCCTGTTCGTCCGGGGTGACCGCGCAGTTGTCAAGCACCTTGGCCAGGGCCGCCGGGATGGAGAAGACCCGGCCCAGTCGCAGGTTCTGCCACACTGCGTCCGATGAGATGTCCGCCAGGGTGCGGGCGATCTTGCCCATCAACCGGTAATCGTGCTGCAGGGCCACCGAGATCACCCGGCCCAGGGCCTCGCACATCCCGTGGATGGTGGAGCCGGACTTGGTGGTGTTGAGGAATATTTCGCGGACATGGCCCTGGCTGCCCCGGTTGGCGGTAACATAGAGAGAAGAGGGGCCGGTGAACTTGAAGGTGTGGCCGGAACGCTCGGGCAGATCGGAAAAGTCGTGGTCCGGAACCGGTTCCTTGATGGCGGAATCGCTGAGCACCCCGGTCATCGAGGAGTCTCGGAACATGGTGACCCCTTTCAGTTTGCTCTTGCGGGCCACGAAAAGCATGTTCTTGATCTCGTCCACCGTGGTTTCGGCCGGCAGGTTGATGGTCTTGGACACCGCGGTATGGTTGAAGGTCTGGCAGGCCTCCAGGATCCGGATCTGCTGGAGCGGGGTGATCTTGTGGGCGGTCTGTCCCTCGATCCAGGCCAGCTTGTCCTTTTCATAGCCGTAGAACTCCAGGGGGACCAGGGTGAATTCCTTCCATGAGTCGTCGGCATCCTTGACCTTGCGGGTCTGGATCATCGAGAAGTAGGGCTCAACCCCGGTGCAGGCGGTGCGCAGCAGCTGGGAGATCGAGCCGGTGGGGGCCTGGGAGGTGGTCACTGAATTGTACAGACCGCCCAGTTTCTTGACCGTGGTAAAAAGTTTGTTGATCCGGTTCTGCCAGGTGATTTTTTTCGGCATGGCTGATTTTACGAAATCAACGGCCTCCTGGTGGATCTTGTCCACATACTCCATGTTCCATTCCCGGGCCTCCAGTTTTTTTCCGGTCCTGGCGCTGAAGGCGGCATAGTCCAGGCTGCCCTGCATGGAGCCGGTCATCAGGGCCAACTGGGTGGCCTTGGCAAACAGCGGCGCCTTGTTTTCATCGCCATAGGAGATGTCAAAGGCGTTCATCGCATGGTGCAGGCCGGTAAAGCCGATGCCGATGGGCCGGAACTTGAGGGTGTTCTCCTTGATCCGTTCAATGGGCGGGAAACCGCCCATGTCCAGGATCTCGTTGCCGGCAACGGCGGCCAAACGGGCCGTCTCGTAAACCTTTTCCAGGTACACGCCCTGGTTGGCGCCCAGGCAACTCGGCAGACTGACGGTGAGCAGGTTGCAGGCGGTATCCTTGGTGGAGAGATATTCGCCGCAGGGGTTGGAATAGACCGGGTTGTAGCGGCGGGGCACCGGGGTGTTGTCCAGGCTTTTCTGGGTAAAGAGCAGGCCGGGATCGCCTGATTTCCAGATGTACTCGGCAATCAACTGGATCAGCTCCTCCTGGTCCCAGAACCGTTCGTCAGTAACGTTGACCGACACGTTGCAGCCGCTGTAGAGCCCCGGGCAGTCGCCCTTGAAGGTGATCAGCTCCTTGATGTCCTTGATGTCCCAGTCGGCCTGGATCATCAGGGCGCCGCGCCGCTTGCCGCCCTGGCTGATCCGGGCCGAGAGCTGGGAGTAGCCCTTGGCAAAGGAGACCGGTCCCGAGGCCAGTCCCTGGCCGTGATCCACCATGGAGCCCCGGGGCCGGATCCTGGAGATGTCGATGCCGCCGCCGCCGGAATGCTGAAAGATGGTGACCAGGTCGCGCTCCATGTCAAAGATTTCCCTGGTGGAGTCACCCACCCGGCCCAATGGATAGCAGGAATAATACCCCTTGCGTCTGGTATGGGGGTTGCCGCCGTTCATCAGAAAGGGAGTGGCGGTGATGAAGCGACCGGCCTTCAAGGCATCGCTGACCCCGGGATAGGTGAACTCACCGCTGATCCGGTCAATGACCTGGGAGAGACGTTCTTCCAGCGGCTGGCCGGTTTCCGGGTCCCGGACCGCATACCGCTCGCGGATCAGATAGGTCTCGAACCGGTTCCATTCCTTGACAGCGGCTTGCCGGGAGATGGGCAGTTTCATCAATGTGCTCTCCTTTAGATTGTTTACGGTGGATAGGGACTTGACGGCCGGGATGGTACGGGTGAAGTTGTCCGGGAGTAACCACTCACAGGGTGGCGCGATCACCTGTCGCGTACACTCCTTGCCCTGTAAGCTCTCACAGGTGCCGGAGATGCGCGAAAGAGGCCTGTTCGCTATACACCGGGTATGCGGACAGGCCGATGACAAAGCAGATTCGGTGCCTGTGAGAGCTTACGTCCGGGAAAGGTGGAACAGACGCGGCAGGAGCGGAGATGCGATTGTTTCCCCGCAACCGTTGCGGTCGGAACGTCCCGTGGGCAGGCGTAACTATAGGCCAAAGTCGCTTGTGTGTCAAAGCAAAATGAACCACAAGATGTAGTGGTGGGTTTTTTAATCGTCACTGCATCGGCCCCATCTTACCATTGGGAATCAAGCGGGCGGCAAGAGAAATGCCGGGTTTGCGGCACCGGTCCCGGCCGTGAAAAAAAAGAGGGGCCCGGCTGTTGCCGCGCCCCTCTGCTGCCGCATGTCAGATATTAAACCGGTTGGGCAATTACTCTTCAACCACCGTTGAGATGGTGGCGGTCACCCGCCGGTTCTTGATCCGGCCTTCCCGGGTATCGTTGGAGGCAACCGGGTTTGCCTCGCCATAGCCCTTGGCTCGCAGCCTGGTTCCGTTGATGCCGAACTCCTTGATCAGGTAGTTGCGGATGCTGTCGGCCCGCCGCTGGGATAGCCCGAGATTGTACCGGGCCGGGCCCATGGAGCAGGTGTAGCCCTTCAGAAAGACGCTGACCCGCGGGTATTTTTTCATGAAATCAGCCACCGCCCGGAGGCGGTCATGGTATATCGGCTTGACATCGGCCTTGTCGAAATCAAAGTTCACCAGCAGGTTGATGGACACGGGTTCCATGATCTCGATCCGGCAGCCCTTGCTGTCGACCTTGAGCCCGTACAGGGTGTTGGGGCACTCGTCCCTGGAGTTTCTCACTCCGTCGCGGTCGTCGTCTCCGTCGGCGGCCAGGAATATCTTTTCAACAAAGCCGGCCATGCCGGCCCCGGAGTTGATCGCCGCGGCAGTGGTGGCAAAGCCGCAGCCGTCCGCGGCCGCGAGCTTGGTCAACAGCTCTTTGCCGCCCGGATCCTCACCCATCAGCACGGTGTAGATGCAGAGCCGGGAACCATACTGACTTCTAAGTCCGGCCGCTGCTTCAAGCACCTCCTCCGCGGCCATCCACTTGCCGTCGCTGAACACGATGACCGCGATCCTGCCGGTGGTGGAATCAGCCAGGTCGTCTTTTGCCGCTGCCAGGGCCTTTTCAAGCGGGCTGGTGCCGTCCGCGGTATTCTGCCCGTCAACCGCCGCGGCCAGGTCTGCCTTGGTGTAGGGGATAAGGCCGTAGACCAGGCTCTCCGCGGCGGGATTGGGGCCGAAGGTCCGCAGGGCGCCCTGCAGCGGGATGTCGGGAATGGTCCTGTTCATCTGCCGGATCAGGGCCTTGGCGCTGACGAACTTGCTCGGATTGGCCACGCCCTCGGTGCTGTCAAGGGGTGTCCGCGGGGATTCGAACATGGTGCTGGAGGCGTCGAGGATCACCAGGAAGTTCTCGGTCGTCTGGAGGTAGTCGCCGCTCTTCAGCTTGGGGTTGAGGTCCAGGGTTGAGAAGGATGCCGGTTGTTTCTGAGCGCAGCCCGTCAGCAATGCGGCGAGCAGCATCACCAATGAGACCTTGAGAATCCTGCTGATATTCATAACTACCTCCTTCGTCACTTGGTATTAAATTAAAACCGTTTGAACGTATAATTGCTGAAAGCGAAATTATTTTCATTTAATAGCATTCCGGGGGAAATCGCTAATGATTTTTTTGCCCTGGACCGTTGTTTTGGCCCCTTGCAGGGCCGCGGCGGCCAGGGGGGAAAGCGGTCGGTCCCCTGTTTCCGGACCCAGGATGAGTTCAACGATTTCTTCCGGCTTGATCTCTTCCTCCGGGGCAGCGGGCAGATAGCCGTTCAGGTCTCCGTCCACATGGCGAAGGAGTCCGTTGGCGAGCAACTGGTTCAGGACCTGGCCGATGTCCGTCACCGGCCGGTTGAGACGTCCGGCCAATCCCTCCCGGGCGGTGATTGTCCGGTTGCGGAAATTATCCAGCGCGGCCCCCATGATCTCAAAGGCCAGGGACAGGCGGTCCGCCGGGGTCAGGGGCAACTCCTTCCATCTGTGGCTCCGCCGGGTCTGTACCGCAAAGGCGACCTCGGCGCCGGCCAGAAAAACCAGCCAGCCGATATAGATCCAGAGGAGCAGCAGCGGCAGGGTGGCGAACGAGCCGTAGATCGCATTGTAGCGGGCCACCCCGATCTGTAGTTTTACGTACAGGGCCTGGATCAGCACCCAGCTTATCCCGCCGAGGATCCCGCCGGCCAGGGCCGGCAGCAGCCGCACCCGGGTATTGGGAAGAAAGGCGTAGAGGATAGCAAAGGTGAGCATTACCGCCAGCAGGGGCAGGAGCTTGAGCAGCACCGCGGTGAACCAGGTCAGGGGGATGAAGATCCGCAGCTTGTCCATGATCGCCGGACTCTGGAGCACGGTCGCGGTGGCCAGGGCCAGGTTGATTGAGATGGGCAGCAGAATCGTCAGGGCGAGATAGTTCATGATCCGCCGGGCAAAGGGGCGGTTCGACTCGGCCTGCCAGATGCTGTTCATTGCCTGCTCGATGCTGCCGAGTACGGAAATTACCGCGGCCAGCAGGCCGATGATCCCAAAGGCGCCCAGGGTGGTGAAGTTGGTCCGGTCCACATAATCGAATATCCGGTCAACGGCCCGGTGCAGGTGGGTGGTAAGGTTGGTTCCGGTGGCGTTGCCCTTGCCGGCGACCGGGGGGATGCTAGCCGTTGTTTCTCCTTCAAGGGTCACGGCCGGGGCCTGGGAGGGAGATAGTTCCAGTTGATCGATGAATCGATAGGCTGCCTGGCGCATCTGGTCGCCGGCGCCGAATCCCTTTAACACCGCGGTTCCCAGGGCCAGGGTCGGCACCAGCGACAGCACCACGGTAAAGGTCAGGGCACTGGAGCGCAGGCCGATCCGGTCCCGTTGGCATTCCCTGAGAAAGATCAGCAGCACCTGCAACAGGTTGCGGAACATCTCGGCCAGGCGGTTATCCGCCGGTGTATCCGACCAGATCCAGGCCAGAACTTTCCTGCCATGATGCTGGAGACGATCCGTCGGAGAGATAGGTTGCATCGAATCCGCCCGGGGTATGGTGTGGTTTTTTTGCTGCGCCATTGTCTGTTCCGTTCTGGATGAAGGGTAACGGTTGAACAGGCCCTGGTGAGATTCGATCCCAGGGGCTCGGCTATCTGCACCCATGCTTGTTCGGTTACCGCTTGTACGGGTTTTTGTCAAGGGAAATCAAGCGGATAATCAGCTGCTCTATCGCCCGCCACCTGGTGAAAACGGCTGGAAGCAAAAGAAGCGGCCGGGGTAGTCGGCGCTGTTCATGTGGTCTCGTCTTGACTCCTGGTCCGGAGTTGGGTATTTTAAAAAATTCTCCAGGCGCTCATGGATGAGCGAACAAGGGAACTCCGTGTGAATCGGAGACGGGCCCGCCGCTGTGATCCCGCTTTTCATGATGAAAAGAACCTCTTTGGCCTTGTGTTGCCACTGTCCCGGCCGGGATGGGAAGGCCGCCAAAGAGGCGGGAAAGTCAGAATACCTGCCTGGGGAAGCAATGGCATGACCTCCGTGGACAGAGGCGGCCGGATGATCTTGTGGAGAAACAGGGAACCCCCGGATCGTTAGTTGAATAACGGTCCGGGTATTTTTTTGCCCGGACCGGGCCGATGTAAGGTTTCGGTAACCCCCGTACGTTTGAGGTTGGACCGGGAAAGGGGTTTTCTTATAGCGAACGGTGTAGCGGACCCTGAGCCGCAGCCGTGACGGCAAAAACGGAATTTGAAACAACTTCGGCAGGATATGCTTATGGGT